>NZ_QJSX01000011.1 GCF_003217515.1 Deinococcus yavapaiensis KR-236
CGCGGGTCGACTCACGGGACATCACCTCGACCTCTATCGTCGACCAACCTCATGAAACGGGAAAATCTCGTCCTGCACGCTTTTCAGACGCACTTTATTGATCACCGCAGAAGTTACGCGGGTGGTACAGGACGGAGACCGCTTTTATCGCGGAGCAAGCACGCAGACTGTTCCCGCTCTACCTTGATCGATGCCAGTCGCGTTCGTGCGCGAGTTGCTCGACAAGATAGCCTCAGTACGGGCAGCATCGACCCTGGTACGGTGTACCGCTTCCTTGGCGGGGACGCGCCTGACAAGTCGTTCATCGACAGCTTGAAGTGACCAAGCGCCTTGGTGCAAACGAATGACCCAAGGCTCCGCGAACGGATGGTGCTGCCCGGATGCTCACGATCTTGACCAGCACCAATCACAGCGTCAAAGCGGATCAGAGCGTCGAGGACAAGGAAAGCCCCCGACCTACTTGCCAAGCAGCAGTGGGCCTCTCGGCGCGCCTCCGCTCGTCCGCGTCCACGTCCCAGTCCAAAGATTTACCTCTTCGCCCATACAGGCCGGGTTGATGGCCCTCAAAGTTAACTTATCCCCTTGCACAGACCATTTGAAGGTTGCGTCGAAGACGCGCAGAACGGTTTCACCTCCGTTGCCGCAAAGTCCCCCCACAATGTCTTTGTGGCCATAGGCACTCACGCCAAGTTCCCTTGGACCCATCGTTATACCGCCGTAAAGGATAACGGTATCACCCTCAATGCGAACCCCATCAACGGCTCCTGAGCCCGTAGGATCGAGGACCCACGCGCCGATTTCATCGAAGACCAGATCCCAGCGCCCGTCGAGACTATTGCCAGCGGCGTCCACCGGGAAGCCTTTTCGCTGAATCATCCACCGTCCGGCAAGCGCGGCAGGGGGTGCGGACGGCTTGGAGACGCTCGCCACAACTGTCTCCGAAGCTTTCCGGCCGTCTGTGGACGTCACCTCTGTGGTGAACGTATGTTTGCCGGGAGTCAGGAAGGTGGTGACGAGGTAATTTCCCCACCCGGCATACGTATAGGGGAAGGCTTTGGAAACCCACCGGGTCACGCCGTCAATCTTAAAGTCAACGTGATCGACGAGATTCGCAGGAAACTGGGGAACGTCCGCAGATGGCATGTCGATCCTCGCGACCCAATGGACTCTGGTGGGAAGCGCTGTTTTACCGGCTAAGGTGGTGGTGAGCTTGAGCGCGCCTTGACCCGCGGGTGTTGTCGCTCCGCTAGATGTAGGAGCGCTTCCTCCGGCGAGTGCGACGAGCGTGCTTGAGAAGAAGGTGGCCGTGATGATGGTGAGCACCTTGCGGTGAAGCTTCCCTCCGTTTGGCGTGCTGGTACGCGCTCCGGTTCTTCCTTGCATGTGAGCCTCCTCGCTAAGCCTTGTCTTGGTGGGGAGAGGATCTTCAAACCAAAAAAGGATTCGAGCCTCGACAGGGCGTGGTTGCAGTCAGGCAAGTTCGTGAGTGCAGGGCCGTGTGAGCAAAAGGGGACACGAAATTGTAGGGAGTTGCGTCGACACTCAAGGCTACGACCAATGAGGGATACGTAGTATTTAAATGAATAAATAGCTCTTTATTAATAAGGGTAAAAGGGAAGTAGGGTGGTCGAAAATTCAACTTTTGCTGTAAAGGGCGGGAAGACGACCTTCTCCCGAGTAACTTCAACCGGTATCGATGAAAAGGGCGTTATTCCGTGATGCACCAGCCGTCACGGCCCGCTACAAGGACGTGCTCGACGAGCGTGGCCAAGGATACCTGCGGCAGATCGTGCAGAACGGACAGCACATGAAGCGCCTCATGGACGATCTGCTGACGTACCCGCGCGTGACGAGTGAGCGCCGCCCCTTATTACCGACGAACGTGGGCGCCGTGTTCAACGCGGTTCTCACACGCTTGCGCCCCGAATTGGACGCGTTGGGTGCAACCGTATCCTGCTCGGACTTGCCGATGGTGTTGGCGGACGCGCAGCAACTCGACCAGCTCTTTCAAAACTTGATCTCCAACGGATTGAAGTACCGCCGAGAGGGCGTACCTCCTCGCTTGCGCGTCACGAGCGAACGTGAAAGCGGCATGTGGCGTCTCATGGTGTCGGATAACGGCATCGGCATCGAGCCGCAATACTTCGAGCGGATTTTCGGCATGTTCCAAAGCCTGCACGGACGTGACGCCTTCGAGGGGACGGGCGTGGGACTCGCCGTTTGCCAGAAGATCGTGGAGCGGCACGCTGGGCGCTTGTGGGTGACGAGCGAACCGAGGATGGGCAGCACCTTTCACTTCACGTTGCTGGACGCGTAGGTAGTAAGCGATACGACGGCCCGACGACGTGGTACTGGACAAGTCGATTCTGGCCGCTCGCCTTTGGGAAACGAGCGGCACGGACGGTCAGCCTTTCACGGCATTTATGGAGGAGCCGTCATGCTCCTCCTACCGAAGTGGAGGCAGGGACGCGTGGAATGGCGTCATGACAAATCGTGGAAACGAACGAACCGAGGCCGACAAGCAATTCGCGCAAGAGCCCGTACGGCGCGGGCCGAATTGGGGGCTCATCCTGCTGGCCCTGAGCTTGCTGATCGTGATCGCCTTCGTGATCTCACTCGTGCTCGGAAATCGAGGCGACTACAAGACGAACGGGGACGACACCGGCGTTCGTCCGATCCCGAGCGTCGTCGTACGCGTGTAAATTCAAAACACGACGGTCTTGTTGCCGTACACGAGCACGCGGTCTTCGAGGTGCGCCTTCACCGCTCGGGCAAGCACCGCGCGCTCGATGTCGCGTCCGATGCGCGTCATCGCGTCCGGACCGTCGTTGTGAGATACGCGCGCCACGTCCTGCTCGATGATGGGACCCGCGTCGAGTTCTTCGGTGACGTAGTGCGCGGTCGCCCCGATGATCTTCACGCCTCGCTGGAACGCCGCTCGGTACGGATTGGCGCCGACGAACGCGGGCAAGAAGGAGTGGTGGATGTTGATGACGGGCACGCCCACCTTTTGCAGGAAGTCGCCGCTCAGGATTTGCATGTAGCGGGCCAGCACGACGAGATCGCACTGCCCCGCGAGAAGGTCGAGCAAGCGCGCCTCCGCTTCCTCCTTGCGGCCCTTCTCCACCGTCACGAGATGGAAGGGCACGCCGAAGCTTTCGGTGTCGGCGCGCAAGTCGTCGTGATTTGACGCGACGAGCGGAACCGTGGCGTCGAGTTCGCCGCGACGATGGCGCCACAAAAGGTCGAGCAGGCAGTGGTCGTACTTGCTCACGAGGATGGCCATCCGCTTGGGTTCCATGGCGTACCACACGCGCCACGTCATCTCGAACGGCGTCGCGACGACGTCCCCGAAGGCCTTCTCGAATTGCGTGCGGGTGAGGTCGAGGCCGTCGAGGTGGAATTCCATGCGCATGAAAAAGCGGCCGCCCTCGGGATCGGTCGAGTGCTGATCGGAGTCGAGGATGTTCGCGCCGTGCGCGTACAGGAATTGCGAGACGGCGGCGACGATGCCTCGCTTGTCCGGGCAGGAGATCAGCAGGCGTGCGACGTGCGGGCGGTCGGTCGAGCTCATGAAGGGCAGGATACAAGGCGCGGAGGTCGTTTCATCGAAGTCGCCGGGCGGCGCCCTAGACTACGGCATGCGCTTCATCTTGCTCGCGAGCATGCTGCTCGCCTCGTCGGCGTTCGCGCAAGCTTCACCTTCGTCTTCGCTGTCGGACTTGACGCGGCAACTTTCCGAAATCAAAACGAAGCTCGACGCCCTGTCGAGCGACGTCGACCGTGTGCGCTCGGATGTTGCGACGCGTGAAGGTGACGTGTCCTCGGTGCGTGCCTCGCTCGGCGACGTGGCAGCGCGGGTGTACGCTCTCGGATGCTTCACAGCGCTGCGCGGGAGCACGCTCGACGCGGTGAACGCGAAGAGCTGCGCGGACCTGTCGCTGCCATCCGCCCGCTTGAAGGTACCTTCGAGCGTCACGTCGTCTCGCCTGTCGGTAGAAGACGGCCGTCTCGTCGTGACCGTGACCACCGCCGACGCGACCTTGGAATTGCGCGGCGGCCGCTTTCGGCGGACACCTTGAGCGTTTGGATTCGTATTAGAATTCGCGCGTGATTTACGATCCCGTCAAGCACGCCGAGCTCCTCGTCGACTACTGCGTGTACGCGAAGGGCGGCGAACGCATCCTCGTCGCCGCGTCCACGCTCGCCTTGCCGCTCGTCGCGGCCGTGCACGACGCGCTTTTGGCGCGAGGCGCCATGCCGATCGTGCGTTTGGAGTACCCGTCCCAACTCGACGACTTCATTCGCCTCGCGCCAAAAGCGCTCCTCGCCAACTTGCATCCCGTACAACTCGCGGAAGTAGAGAGCCTCGACGGCTCGATTCGCGTCCTCACGCCCACCCCGCCCAGCAACGTGGCCCCGGACCGAAGCGCGCTCTACCGGCGCACGCTCGCGCCCGTGGCGCGCGAACGCGCGAAGCGCAAGTGGAACCTCACCCTCTTCCCCACCGCGTACAGCGCGCAGGCTTCGGGCATGACTTTGCAGGCGTACGAGACGTTCGTCGCGAACGCGATGTTTCTCGGCGACGCGGACCCCGTGGCGCGCTGGGGAGAGGTGCGCGCCATGCAGGCGCAGCTTATCGAGCGCTTGTCGCGCGCGGACGAGGTGCGCATCGAGGGACGCGGAACGGACCTCACATTGTCGGTGAAGGGCCGCGTATGGGCGAACTCGGACGGAAAGCGCAACATGCCGTCGGGTGAGGTGTTCACCGGGCCGCTCGAAGCGTCGGCGAACGGCGTCATACGCTACGACCTTGCGACGGTGTACGCGGGACGTGAAGTGAGCGGCATCGAGCTGGAATTCCGAGATGGAACGGTCGTGCGCGCGCGAGCGGACGTCGGGGACGACGTGCTGCAAGCGGCGCTCGACACCGACGAAGGAGCCAGGCGTCTCGGCGAGTTGGGCATCGGCACGAACTTCGGCATTCAGCGCGCGTCGAAAAACATCTTGTTCGACGAGAAGATCGGCGGAACGGTGCACCTCGCGCTCGGCAACGCCTATCCGGAAACCCTCGGCACGAACGTCTCGGCCCTGCATTGGGACATGATTTGCGACTTGCGAGAAGGTGGACGAATCCTGCTCGACGGCGAGGTGTTTCAAGAGAGCGGGCGGTTCGTGTAAGGATTGCTCGCGCGGCGCCGCGCGAGCAACCTCGCGGCGAGCAGACCGGCGAGGAAGCCGAACAAGTGCGACTGCCATGACACGCCCGGAACGATCGGCAACACGCCCCAGAGCAGACTGCCGTACACCAGCAGCACGAGCACGCCGACCACGACGGCGCTCGTGCTGCGTTCGTACCAGCCGCTCGCGAGCAGATACCCGAGGTAGCCGAACACCAACAAGCTCGCGCCGAGGTGGATGGTGTTGCTCGGCGCCGTCAGCCACACCGCGAAGCCGCCTCCGAACATCACGCTGAGCGTGACGGCGGCGAAGCGCAGCAGCGACCTCAGCGCGATCAGGAAGCTGAGGACGGCGAACGGCACGGTGTTGGAAATGAGGTGCGCGAAGTCCGCGTGCAAAAACGGCGCGAACAGCAGTCCGCGCAATCCCACTTCCGAGCGCGGCTGGATGCCGAGGTAATCGAGTTGGTCGCGAAAGAGGAATTGGTTGACGAGTTCCACGATCCACATCACGCCGAGCAGCACAGCAACGACAGTGGTGGCGCCCGTGAAGTTCGGTCGTTTCGATGGCGCGGTCATGCCTCAAGGTACGTCTTCGGAGGTGTCCGAGTTGCGCCGTGCGGCACGGCGAAGGGTGAAGTCGAAGACGAGCCGCCCGTCCAGATCGCGCCGCTCCACGCCAAGAACCTCGAAGAGTCCGAGGTCGTACCACACGCCGACCTTCAAGCGCTCCCACACGCGCGCCGGGACGCCACGCTCCAATCCTTCGAGCAGCAGGGCGGTGGCGGGCGTCACGACTTGATCTCCGGTCAAGCCCTGACCGAGGTAGTGCAAGTTGTCGCCTCGCCAGTAATTCGAGTACCCGGACAAATCGTAGTCGAGCAGCAAGCTCAGGGTGCCGTCGGGCAATCGGCGAATGCCGCGCCTTCCGCCGTGCAAGGCGCGAACGTGCACCCACGGGTAGGGTCCGAGGCGCTCGAGATCGTCGGGGCCCGGCCAAGTCAAGGCCAACCGCCTCCGACCGTCAGCGGGAGGGAACGGCCGACTGGAAGGTCAGTCCGATACGCAGTCCTTGTCGGGCGATGACGATACCGCCCGTCGTCAACGTGTACACCCACAAATCGCTCAGCAGCACGGCGGGCGCTCCTGGCATGACGGACGTGACTTCGCCTCGGTAGTCGGCGCGCAAGGTGATGTGACGTCCCATGACGTTGACCGTGACGGGTTCGCCGTCGTAGGCGACGACGATGGCCTCGCCAGGCACTTGGACTTCTCGAGTCTCGCGCGGTTCCTTGCCCGCCTGCACGTCCATCAGCGTCGTGTAGAGCGAGGTCGCACGCTCCTCGGGGGCCCCGAGGATTCGCGCGGCTTCCACGAGGGCGCGGCGTACATCTTGGGGGGCTCGGCGTTGCGCGCGCGTCAACAAGTTCTCGACGCCCTTGCGCGCGAAGGCGATGAGGGCCTCGGGAGCGGCCACCGCGTACTTCTGGGCGCTGTCGGGCATGATAGTGGAAGCATCGACGCGCGCGTCGCGCAGCCACTGCGCCGCGCCGCGCACGAGGCGCAAGTGCAAAAAGTCGTCTCGCGCGTCGAGCACGGTCGCGACCGCCGCACCGAGCGCGAGCAGGTGAGACAAAGGGGTATGGTCGCCCGACTCCAAGTCGAGCAGCAGGTAATCGCCGCTGTAGCAGGCGCGCAACTCGCGCCCATCGAGGGGCACACGTGTCACGCCGACTTCGTCGCCACTTCGCCTCAACGGGTAGGCGGCCCCACCCACGACGAGGTGCCACTCACGTCCCGCCGGTCGCCACCCGATGGATTGCCCTTGCCACACGACTTCGCCCGCTCCGGCGAGCCGCACCACGAGCTGGTTGGAAGCATCGTCGGGAGCCGAAGCGCGCCGCGCGGGGTTGCGCGCGAACAACACCCGAGTCAAGGCGGGCGGGTCTTCCCCGCTGCCGCCACGTTGCAGGGGAAGCAGCCGAACGATGACCTCGACTCCGCGTCCCAGCGCGTCGCGAATCTGCGTGCGCTCGGCGGCACGCTCCAAGGCGATACCGCCGTGACGAGCGCTGGGAAACGGATTGTCGGCAAGTTCGAGCATCATGGAGCGCAGCCACGCCGCGGACGTTTGCGTCGGGGAATCGTGGGCGAGCAGCAAGTCGAGCAGATTCGAGAGCATGCCGTGCGCGACTTTCACGTTGCCGAGCGACACGAGCGGGTCACCTTCGGCAGGCACGTCGTCGGTGAGGCGGCCCGCCTCCAAGTTCAAGCTCAGGGCGTACATCGAGCGAAGCGTCACGAGGTTCTTCTCGCGGCGCCACTCGGAGGCGATGCGAGCGAGTTCGTCGTCGAGCCGTACGCGCCACAAGGCCGTCGCGAGCGACACGAGCGCGTGACCTTCGGGGTCCAGAGGGGTGTCACTTTGCAGCGCCCAGTTGTCGAGGTCCGTGCTTTCCGGCTCCGGAGGCAAGGGGGGTGGCAACGTGCCTTGCTGCATCCAAGAGCGCCACGCGCGGTCCGTGTTGCGAAATCGGCGCATCAACGTGGACTCGATGTCGGCGCCGAGCAGAACGTCGCGCAGAGCGACGATCGAGCGGCGTCCACCGCGCGGCTCGTTGCCCGCGAGCAGGTCCGCGACCTTGTACTCGTACAGTTCGATGAGTTCGGGCAGCGCGTCTTCGACGTTCACGCGCTCAGTATAGAGGCTCGTCCCGCGTGGCGCGCGAAAATTCCACGTGCCGCAAAAAATGAGGGTGCTACCATAGGCGCATCGTGAAGGAGTGCGCGTTGATCCACGACTCCATAATCTCGACACGGTTCGGCTTCGTGTCTCGGTCTTTTCCGCCTCGCGAGGTGACGCCGTGAGCGCCTTGCTGCTGAGCGGCTTGTTCGTCGTCTCGCTGCTGCTGCTGGTTCGGTTGCCCGAGCGGGTGCTCGGCATCGCCACGGGGCTCGTCGTGCTCGGGCTCGCCTTGGCCGTCACCTTGCTCGGCAGCGTGACGCGCGCTCGCGCCGCGCTCGACGTCGGTGCGCTGCTGCTCGGCAGCGCGCTCGTCGCCACGAGTGTCGCGTTGCCCCGAATCGCCGCGCGTCAACGCCGTGCCCAGCGTCAGACCGTCAAGGCGCCGCCGTTGCTCGCCAGTGGTCCCCCGACGGCCGAGATCACTCTGCGAGAGTACGAGGTGCTCGGGCGAATCGGCATCGGCGGGATGGGCAGCGTCTACCGTGCGCGTCGTCTCGCGGACGGACGCATCGTCGCCTTGAAGGTGCCGCAGGAGAAGTACCTGGCCGACGCGAAGTTCGTCAAGCGCTTTTATCGGGAAGCGGAAGTGCTGCGGCGCTTGGCCCACCCCAGCATCGTGAAGGTCTACGATTACAAGGCCGAGCCGGGCGAGCACTACATCGCCATGGAGTACCTCGACGGCGAAACGCTGGAGCACATGCTGGAGCTCAATCCACCCACGTTCGAGCAAAGCGTGCAAATCGTTCGGGCGCTCGCCGAAGCGTTGCGTCACATTCACGGCCAGAATATCGTGCACCGCGATCTCAAGCCCGCCAACGTCATGATTCTGCGCGGCGCCTTCAAGGACGGCAAACTGCGTGATGGCGGCGTGAAGTTGATGGACTTCGGCATCGCCGTCGGCAAAGTCCTCACGCGTCTGACCATGACGGGCGCTCGCGTCGGCACGCCCATCTACATGTCGCCCGAGCAGGCCAAGGGCAACAAGGTGGACGCTCGAAGCGACGTGTACAGCCTCGGGGTGCTGCTCTACGAGATGATCACGAGCGAGCCGCCCTTCAAAGGCAGTTACGAAGCCGTGGTGCATCAGCAAGTCTTCGAGTCTCCCCGGCCTCCAAAGCAAGTGCGCATGGCGATTCCGGGACGTCTGTCCGAACTGACGCTGCACATGATCGAAAAGGACCCGTCGGCCCGCCCGTCGCTCGACGAGGTGATCGACGCGATCGAGAGCGGTGTACTGGAGGAAGAGCGCTTCGACGATCCGGAAGCGCTCGCGGTGAGCGTGGGAGAGCAGCAAGGCGCGCTTCGCCTGCTCGACCTCACGGGTCGGTTGCGCGTGAGCTTGCGAGGACTTTCGGGCGAGGGCGCGCTTCCCGCCGCGCCGACGGCGGTCGCCTCGGATCACGAGGGCGGGTTGTATGCCGCGATCGTCACCTACCGCGCGGGCGCGAACGTCCCTCACATGCTGTACAAGTTGGACGCGAACGGACGCGAGTTGCTGTCCTTCGGACGTTACGGCCTCGCGGAAAGCGAATTGCTTCAGCCGGTGAGCCTCAGCGTGGGAAGCGACGTCTTGTACGTACTGGACGCGGAATCGTGCTTCGTGTCGATGTACTCCCCAGGCGGGGAGTACCTGGGACGTTTCGGCGGACGCGGCTCCGGCCGTGGAACCTTCGATACGCCCGCGACGGTCGCCGCGAGCGGCGACGGGGACGTGTACGTCCTCGACATGGGCAATCGGCAGGTGCAGCGCTTTTCGAGCGACGGACGCTACTTGTCGCGCCTCGCCTTCCGCCTCGACCGTGAATCGGAGACGCTACGTCCCCTCGACGGGCTCGGCGTGGACCGCGAAGGCAACGTCTACATCGCCGACGCGCAAGCCGCCAAGATTCGCCGCATCAACGCCGAAGGCAAGACGGGCGCGACGTACACGGTGGAGACACTGCAAGGAGAAGCCGAGGACGTGCCTTGGCTCATCACGATCGACGATTCCCAGCACCTGTACTGCGTCCGGTCGGGCGGCCAGATCTTGCGCAAGTACACGCCTGACGGCAAGCTCGAGAGCACCGTGGATCTCTATACCCCGGTCAACGCCTTCACGACCGTCCAGCGGCTCCCGAAACGCGTGATGGCATGACTTGAACGGAATGACGAGAACGGCGCCCGGATCGATCCCGGCGCCGTTCGTTCGGTTGGTGGGGTTGCTTCGGCGGTTAAGCGATGCGCGCTTCGAGGTATTCGCGTTCGCCGCTGACGATACGCTCGGCTTCGGTGAGGTCCTTGGGGAATTCCTTGCCGCGGTTGATGAAGTGCGTGTCGTATCGGCCCATCTCGAAGTGCTCGATAAGGTAATTCAGCGCTTTTTGGACGTCGAATTCCTTGCACGAGAACACGTCGACGCTCAGGAAGCCGCGCTGGGGAAACGTGTGAATCGCGATGTGCGACTCGGCGATGATGACTACGCCCGTTACACCGCTGTCTTCGGGGGTCGTTCCGTTGTACCGCTGCACGTGCGGCGGCAGGATCTTCGTCATTTCCATTTCGACAGGCAGTTCGTCAAGCACTTTACGAATCAACTCGACGTCGTCGAGTTTCTCGGAGCTCGCATGGTAACCGTCAATCATCAGGTGCGGGCCGAAACCAAAGAGTTCCATCTCAGCGACCTCCTTGAAATTTGCCGCCCGAGCATCCCGCTCACACGCCTCGCAGCGCGGCCATTGGCCTCCAGGCACGTGCTGTGTTCGCGGGCTGGTCCGCCTCCCGAACGCACGAAGACCAATACTACAGCCAGGGGGTTCGAAAGTCAAGTTTTTCTCGACCTGGCGCGAAAAAGCCTTTGTTCGACGAGGCGCCCGGTTTGCGCGGCGCGATCGTACGTCAGGCTCGAAACTTCAGGCAAAATACCGCTTGTGAACAGCGTCCCGAGCAACGCTTGGTGATATTCTGTGGAGCGGTTAGACGCTGCTTCAATCCGGAACCCGAGAAGGGGCGCCACCGAAGGAGGATCACCTTTCATGTATCGAGGAAGAGAAGGACAGTGGGCATGGCTGCTTCACCGCCTGTCCGGCCTGGCCATCTTGGCCTACTTGAGCATCCACATCATCAGCATCGGTTCGTTCATCTTCGGCGAACGGGTGTACATGGCGATTCACGAGGTCTACGACCATTGGCTGTTCCGACTCGGCCTGATCGCGATCGTGGCTGGCGTGCTCTACCACTCGTTCAACGGGCTGCGCGTCATCGTCATGGATTTCACGGGACACGGCATCCGCTACCAGCGCCACTTGTTCTGGGCCACCATCGTCATCACGCTCATCGGCACCGCGTACACCGCCTACATGGTGATTCCGCGTGTCCTGGCAGGAGTTTGAAGTGATTCGCGCCAAGACTTACGCCGATGCCAAAGAGCAATCCCACACGAACGCCGAGCTCAATTGGTGGATCTTCATGCGCGTGTCGGGCGTCGTCCTCGTATTCCTGATCCTGGGGCACTTGTGGATGACGTACGTGTCGGTGTCCGAGAAGGACGCCACGTTCACCGCCGTTACCGCCAAGCTCGCCGATCCCGTTTGGAAGCTGTACGACTGGTTGATTTTGGTGCTGTCGTTGCTGCACGGCGCCAACGGCGCGCGTTACTCTATCGAGGACTACGTGCGCTCACGCCCCAACCGCTTCTGGGTGAAGATCATCTTCTACGCCGTGATGGCGGCCTTGTTCATCTTCGGATCGATCGGGCTCTTCACCTTGACGCCGTCGTTCAACAAGTGACCTCCACGGACCGATTCAGCAAGGAGTGACGATGCACCACAGATACGACGTCCTGGTTGTGGGAGCGGGCGGCTCGGGCCTGATGTCCGCCCTGTACGCCAGCAAGAACAAGAACGTTTCCGTCGCCGTTCTCAGCAAGCTCTACCCGACGCGCAGCCACACGGGCGCCGCGCAAGGTGGAGTCGGGGCAGCGCTCGGCAACGTCAGCGAAGACCACTGGGAATGGCATATGTTCGACACCGTCAAGGGCGGCGATTACCTCACGGATCAAGACGCCGCCGAGGTGTTCGCCAAAGACGTCATCGACGCCGTGTACGAACTGGAGCACATGGGCCTGCCCTTCAGCCGTCTGCCCGACGGCAAGATCGCGCAGCGCAAATTCGGCGGTCACACGAAGGAATTCGGCAAGGCGCCCGTCGAGCGTGCCTGCTACGCCGTCGACCGCACGGGCCACATGATTCTGCAGACGCTGTATCAGCAAAGCGTCAAGAGCGGCGTGACCTTCTTCAACGAGTACCAAGTGCTCGACCTCATCATCGAGGACGACGCGCTCGGCGAGAAGGTCTGCCGTGGCGTCGTGGCCTTGGAAATCTCGACGGGCGAGATCCACACCTTCCACGCCAAGAGCGTCGTCCTCGCCGCGGGCGGATACGGCCGGGCCTTCAAGGTCACGTCGAACGCGCTGTCGCTCACGGGCGATCTCATGTCGATCTACTACCGCAAAGGCCTGCCGCTCGAAGACTTGGAGTTCTACCAATTCCACCCGACGGGCATCGCCAAGCTCGGCATCCTCATCACCGAGGGAGCGCGCGGCGAAGGCGGCATTCTTCGCAACGATTCCGGCGAGCGCTTCATGGAGCGTTACGCACCGACCATCAAGGACCTCGCGCCGCGCGACATGGTGAGTCGTGCGATCTACATGGAACTGCGCGAGGGACGTGGCGCAGGCAAGGACAAGGACTACCTGCTGCTCGACCTCACGCACCTGCCGCGTGAAATCGTCGAAGGGCGCCTGCCCGACATCACGGACTTCGCCCGCACGTACCTCGGCGTAGACCCCGTGAAGCAGCCTGTCCCCATCCAGCCGACGGCGCACTACGCGATGGGCGGCATTCCGACCTCCATCGACGGTGAGGCGCTCGCCGACGGCAACGGCAACCTCGTGCGCGGCTTGTACGCCGCCGGGGAAGTGGCGTGCGTGAGCCTGCACGGCGCGAACCGCCTTGGAACGAACTCGCTGGGAGACCTCATCGTGTTCGGCAAGCGCGCCGGCATCGCCGCCGCGAAGTACGCGGAAGGCGCCCACTTCGAGGAGCTTCCTGCTCGTCCCGACGCGTTTGCCAAGGGCGAGATCGAGCGCCTCAAGAGCGGCACGGGCACCGAAAACGCCGCGCGCATCCGCAAGGAACTTCAGGAGACGATGATGGACAACGTCTCCATCTTCCGCACGGACGAAACCATGAGCCGTCAAGTCGAAGTGCTCAAAGAGCTGCAAGCGCGGTACAAGAACGTGTCCGTCCACGACACCACCGCCCGCTACAACACCGAGCTCACGGAAGCGCTCGAAGTCGGGTACCTGCTCGACGTCGCCGAGGCCATGACGGCGTCCGCCCTCAACCGCAAGGAGTCGCGCGGCGCGCACGCCCGCGAAGACTACCCCGACCGTGACGACGAGAGCTGGCTCAAGCACACCATGGCGTACCGTGACCTCAGCCGTCCCGGCAACGTCCTCATCGGCTACAAGCCGGTCGTCCTCGGTCGTTTCGAACCCAAGCCTCGCGTTTACTGAGCCGCATCCCGGCTGGAGTGTCATGTTCGTCAACCTCAAGATTCTTCGCTACAACCCCGAGAAGGACAAGCGGCCACACTGGGACACGCACAAAGTCGAGTGCGAGCCGGGCGACCGCGTCCTCGACCTCCTCAACCACGTCAAGTGGTACGTCGACCCCACCTTGACGTATCGCCGCTCGTGCGCGCACGGCGTGTGCGGCTCCGACGCGATGCTCATCAGCGGGCGCAACCGCCTCGCGTGCAAGATCTTGGTGCGCGACCTTACGAAGGACGGCGGCACCATCACCGTCGAACCGATTCGTGGCCTGCGCGTCGAACGCGACCTGCTCGTCGACATGGAGCCGTTCTTCGAGAGCTACCGCGCCGTCCTCCCGTTCTTCATCAACGACGAGGCGCCTCCGGCGGGTGAGCGTTTGCAATCGCCCGAGGACCGCGAGCGCTTCGACCAAGGCACGAAGTGTATCTTGTGCGCCGCGTGCACCACGTCCTGCCCGATCTTTTGGGTGAACGGTCGCTACCTCGGTCCCGCCGCGATCGTGCAGGCGCACCGCTTCATCTTCGACTCGCGTGATCACGGAACGGAGCGGCGCCTCAACATCCTCAATCAAAACACGGGTGTGTGGCGTTGCCGCACCGCGTACAACTGCACCGAAGCGTGCCCGCGCGAAATTCCCGTGACGCAGCTCATCGAGGAAGTCAAGCGCGCGGTGATGTACCAGCAAGTGTAAGCACCGCGTCGACGGCGCCCTCGCTCGTTCGAGCGAGGGCGTCGTTCATGACGTCAGAATTGAAACGCGTACCGCCCGCCTCTTCCATCCGTACACGTGCCGTTGCCTCGGTTTTCCACGTCCACGAGGAAGTCGCACGTCAACACCAAGCCACCCTCGCTCTTGGCGATGATCGTCCCGTTTCGCGTGCCGTTCGGGACGCGTGCCGCCTCGACATTTCCGAACAAGACGTTCGCGCTCGGCGAGGACACGCCGACGCTGACGCCGAATCCGAGGCGCGTGTCTGCGCCAAGGACGTTGTACTCACCCGTCAGTACCTCCCCGCCGAGATCCACGCGAACGGCGTTGCGGCCCGTGATGGTGGCGCCCGTCAAGGTGATGCGCCCTTCTTGCCCGTTGGCGACGTTCACGAGCCGTCCTGCTCGCTGCTGAGCGGTGAGGGCGGGAGCGCAGGAAGCGAGGACGACGGCCGACGCCAAGAGCAGCAGGACGGGCTTCATACTTCAGGGTACCCGGGGAAGCTGACGGCGGATGAAGCGTCTCATCAGAATCGCGGATCTGAACTCGTGACGACTTCGTGCACTTCGAGGACGTTCGGGCCGCTGAACGCCTCGCGCGGAAGGCTACCGGAGCGGGCGTGCCCCTGCTTGAAAGCGTCGGACTCCGTCCAAGACCGGAAGGCCTCGTGGCTTTCCCAGAAGGTCAGAAAGACGTACGGCTCGCCGAGCTTCGTGGGCCGCAGAACGTGGTTGGCGACGAAACCCGGCATGGTGTCGACGAGACCCGCGCGAGCCCGGAAACGTTCCTCGAATTGCTCGGCGAACTCGGGGGCGACGAAGATGCGGTTGGCGACGGTGATCATGCGGTCATCCTACAAGCCCAGCAACCCGAGGGCGGCCGTCGGACGCAGTTCGTTCACGAACGGGTCGATAAGTCGCTTGTTCGCCGGAAGAGGCGGCACGACGACTTGATCCCAATTCGGAAGCTGCAAGTTCTGCAAAGACTGCGCGGCGACCCCGAGGTCGACTTCGGGCAGACCGAGAACGCGATTGACTTCCGTGCGGACGTTGGCGTACTGCGCCTGTGTCATGTTCTCGCGGCGCAGCGCCGCTTCCTGGGCGGTCCTGGCTTGACCGATGACGCCGCCCGCGTTGCGAATGACGTTCCACACTTCCAGCGCGCTCGGCGTTTGACCGTTGGCGAAATCCTGGTAGAGATTCTGGAATTGCCCGAGGTCCTGCCCGACCGCTTGACCCACCGAACGGCGAATGCGAACGAAGTCTCGGACTTCCTCGCCCGTGAGACTCACCGCCGAGCGCACGGATTGCGGGGTGCTGGGCACGCCCGGTTGGCGTTGACCGACGGCGACGTTGGGAACGTTGAAGTTGGCGAGGAAGTTTTGAATCGGCACCCACACGAAGAAGTACCCGAGGACGCCTACGAGCACGAGAATCACGAGGGTGGCCGACAGGCAGCCGAAAACGAAGTTCCTGACCATATCACTTCCTTGTACGACGCGGGACGCCGGGAAGTTGCGTCAACTCCACCGTTGCGTCAGCAGAGCGCGTCCTCGCGTCAAGGTCGCCGTGACGACGCGGTCGCTCGCCTCGTTGGAGACGGTGTGCCCGGAGCCGCGTTTCACGTGAGCGTCCGTGAGAGGCCAGCGCACGCCGCGCAAGGTGAGGCCCGCGAGATCGTCCACGGCGACGATGCTCACGATCTGCCCGAGCACGGCGCGAACGTCGACGCGCGCGAGAAGCGGCACGGCCGACTCGTCACCCGAGTGCAGTTCGACGTCCAAGCCTTCCTCCGCGCTTCGTAAGGCGAGCAGGACGAGGGCGAGGGTGTGATCGAGGCGTCCACCGAAGGCGCCCCAAAAGGTGACGTGTGTCGCGCCCGCTTCTCGGGCGTGGTGCAAGGCGAGTTCGGCGTCGGTGAAATTCTTGTCCCTCGGGACCGTGACGCGCTCGACGTTCCTGACGTCGAGGCCGTCGGAGGAATCGAAGTCGCCCACCCACAAGGTCGGCTCGACTTGCAGCAAGGACGCGTGCCGCACGCCGCCGTCCGCGGCGATCACGAGGGCGGGAGGCGTTTCTCGTCGGCGGCGCAGTTCGGGCGTGTCGGTCAGCGTGCCGCCCACGAGGATCCAGGCGTTCACGTGACGTCTCCCCTGCCCCCGTCGAGCGCGGCGAACCCGGCGAGCGCGAGGCCCATCAGGAGGGTGGCGAGCGCGCACGCTTCCCCGAGGTTTCGCTCGCCCGGCCGTGAGAGCTTCTCGGCGACGCCCAAACTGAGCGTCGCCCACTCGGGACGCGACAGGACGAGGGTCGCCGCGAACTCGCCGAACGTCGCCGCGAGGGCGAGCGCCGCGCCGCCCCTCAAGGCGGGCAGGACGAGCGGAAAGGTGACGCGGCGAAGAACTTGGCCGGGAGTCGCGCCGAGGGTGCGCGCGAGATCGAGCAGACCTCGCGGCACGTCCCGCAAGGCGGGCAGCAGGCTTCGCACGACGAGCGGCGTGCTCAGCAGGACGTACGCGGCGACGAGCAGGGGCAATTCGGCGAGGAGACGCGGGTAGAGCAGCAAAAAGCCCACGCCGAGGCTGACGGGCGACACGACGAGCGGCGCGAGGCTGACGAAGTCGAGAACGTTCGAGCGAGCGGCCGCCAAAGAGAACGCCACGCCGAGCGCGACCGCCGCGATGAGCGTCAAGACCCCGAAGCGAACGGTGTTGAGCAGCAGAAAGCTCAGCGGAGGGTCGTCGGACGACGCGACGCCCGACCAGAAGGCCAGGGTGAGGCCGTCGGGGCCGAGCAACGATTTCGCCGCGACCGCGACGAGCGGCCCGAAGCACACGAGAAGCGTGAATCCCAAGAAGGCGGCGAGGACGAGGCGCACGGCGAGCGGAGCGGAACGGTGAGGAAGCCGCGTCGCCACGCCGAGCGGCGTCGACCGCGCGAGGCGCAGGTAAGCGAGCAAGGCGGGCGTCGTCACGACGAGCTGCACGGCGACGAGCGCGGACGCTTCGGACAGGCGTCCTTCCAGCAAGGCGAGCGCGTACACCTCGACTTCCAAGGTGGCGTACCGCTCGCCCCCGAGGAGGTACGGCAATCCGAACGACAAGGCGCTGTACAAAAACACCAGCACCACCCCGGCGAGCAGGCCGGGCGCCGCCAGCGGCAACGTGACGCGCGCGAACGCCCGCAGCGGTGACGCGCCGAGCGAGCGAGCGCTCGCTTCCAACTCGGACGGGACGCGCGAAAACGCGGCGTGCGAAAGGCGCACGACGAGCGGCAAATTGAAGAACAAGTTGCCGAGCACGACGATCGCGGGCGTCTCGCTGAGATCCAACTTCAGCCAACCCCTGGGACCGACGAGGGCGGTGAGGCCCATCGCCGCGACGAGGGTGGGGGTGACGAAGGGCAGCAGCAAGGCGCGCAGCAAGAAGGACGCGCCTCGCACACGGTACCCCGCGAGGCCCCAGGCGAGCGGCACGCCGACGAGCGCCGCGAGCACGGCCGACAAGGTCGCCCCGCCGAACGTCCAGACGAGGCGACTTTGGAAGTACGGGTCGCGCAGAAGGCCGACGCTCACTCCTCCCTCGGCGAGCGTGCGCAGCAGCGGCGCGATCAGGAACGCCGCCAGCAACGCGAGAAACGGCGCGGCCAGCAGCGCTCGGCGCGATTCGGTCAACGCCCCGCGCGCATCACCGTGCGGGTGAAGCGGTCCACGAGGCTCGCCGCGCCGTTCACGTTGGACGTCGCGTCCCTCGGCTCTTGAGCGAAACGGTACACGTCGGCGAGCTTCAAGCCGCTTCGGGCGGGATACACCCACATGCGAGTCGGGATGTCGGCTTGCACCGCCGGGGACAGCAAGAAGTCCACGAAGGCCCGGGCGAGTTCGCGGTGCGCCGTGCCCTTGAGGACGCCGACGCCTTCCAGTTGCAGAAAGCTGCTGCCGGGCAGCAAGAGGTTCGCCGTGGGGCTGTCGCCGAGCTTCTTCGTCGCGTAGAAGACCTCGGCGGCCGGGCTGCTCGCGTAGCTCAGCACGATGGGGTACTTGCCGCCGTTGCGCGTGAAGTCGGTGTAGTACGCGTCGTTCCAGCCTCGTGTGATCTTCATTCCGCCCGCGCGCATGTCGCTCCACCACTTCAGCGCGCGGTCCTCGCCGAAATGACGTACGGTCGCCAGCAGGAACGCGAGGCCCGGGCTGGACGTCGCGGGGTTCTGCACCACCACGAGGTTCTCGTAGCGCGCGGTCGCGAGGTCTTCGAGCGTCTTCGGGAGAGGCAACTTCTTTTTCTCGAACCAGGCCTTGTCGTAGTTGAGCGCCACGTAGCCGTAGTCCACCGTCGTCAGCAAGCCGCTAGGGTCCAAGTGGAGCTTGGCGGGCACGTTGGCGAGCGCGGAACTCTTGTACGGTTCGAGGATGCCCGCCTCGCGCGCTCGGGGCAGCAGCGAGTTGTCGAGGCCGAACACCACGTCACCGATCGGGGCGTTCTTCGTGAGGATCAGACGGCTGAGCATCGCGCCCGCGTCGCCCGCCTTCACGAAGCGCACCTTGGCGTCGTGCTCGCGCTCGAACTTCGCCACGAGCGCCTTGTCGAGGTCGAACGAATCGTGCGTCACGACCGTCAGGGTCGCCGCGCTCGCCGTCGACGCGAGCGCGCCCATCAACATCAACCACTTCAACATGTAAAACCCCCTTGCGGTGGCATGGGGGAGGAAGGCCCACTCTCCCTCCGCCAGCATGAACTGGATCAGGTTCTTGGGGTCTGTCTCAGCCTCGCGCACGCGCGAGACACCCCCGGTGGACGAAGGGAGTATAGCGCGCGTGGAAAGCGTGACGAACGTCCGGCAAGGCGCGGTGGCCTACAAAGTCGTGTGCAGACCGCGCGAACGAAGCGTCTACAATCGACCGCATGAACGTGATCGTCGTCGGAGGCGGGCTCGCGGGACTCACCGCCGCGAAAGTGCTGCGTGAGCGAGGCGCTAGGGTGCGCGTCTTGGAGCAACGCGCGGAAGTCGGCGGGCGGGTCCGCACGCGCGACATCGACGGATTCCGCGTCGACCTCGGCTTTCAAGTGCTGTTCACGGCCTACCCCGCCGTTCGTCGCCACGTGGATTTCGCCGCGCTCGACCTCGTCGCGATTCCGCCGGGCGCGGTCATTCGCAAGCCGGGCGGTGCCGACCGAATGGGCGATCCCGTTCGCGACGCGGCCGTTCTGCTCGACACCTTGAGCGCGTCCTCGCTGCACTTCTCGGACAAGGTGCGCGTGGCTCGGCTCGCCTTGCAGCTCAAGGTGCCGCCCGCGCACTCGCTGCTCTACGGTTCGGAGGAAAGTACCCTCGACTTCCTGCGGCGCCAAGGGTTTTCGTACGCTTCGATCGACGCCTTTTTCGGGCCGTTCTTCGGCGGCATCTTCCTCAAGCGCGATCTCAGCCCTTCCGCTGGCCTTTTTCGGTACTACTTTCGCATGCTCACGGACGGCGAGGCGGCCGTGCCGAAACTCGGAATGGGCGAACTTCCCAAGCAGCTCGCGCGAGGCACGGACGTTCGCACGAACGTCCGCGTGACGCGCCTCGACGCCGCCGCGAACGGCGTTCGCGTTCAAACTTCGAACGGCGTCGAGGAGGCGTCGCACGTCATCGTCGCCGCCAGTCCGCCCGAAATTCGTCGCCTCACGGCCGCCGACGTGCCGAGCACGCCCGTGTCGAGCACCTACCTTTACTACGGCGCGAGCGTGCAGCTCGACGACGAGACGAGGCTGCAACTCGGCACGTCGGGCGGGCTGATCAACAACGCCCTCTGGTCGAGCAACACGAACGCCGCCCTCGCCCCGAGGCACGCCCACTTGCTGAGCGTCACGGTGCTGGGTGACCCCCCGCTCGACGACAAGGCCCTCGATCACGGCGTACGCGCGGAACTATCACGATGGTACGGTCCCGACGAGGTCGCCAAGCTCCGCTTGCTGTCGCTCGACCGCGTTCGATTCGCGCAGTTCGCTCAACCGCCGGGATTCGAGCGTACCCTGGCCGGACACGCGACGCCCTGGCCGAACGTCTTGATCGCCTCGGAGGGAACGTCCATGAGCAGCATTCAAGGCGCCATGGAAAGCGGCGAGAAGGCGGCGGCGATCCTCTTGGGCGACGTGGAGGCGATGAGCCGACCGAGAGGCGCGTGACTGCCTTCGTCAGCGGAGAGTCTCCTTAGAGCTGCCTTCGAAGCTCCTCCAGCAACGCGTGCACGCCCTTCAAGCCCAGCGTCACCATGTGCGTGAAGCGCTCGGGCGGAATCGGTTCGCCTTCCGCGCCGCCTTGCACCTCCAGCACTTGGCCTCCGAAGGTCGCGACGACGTTGAGGTCGGCCGTTGCCTTCTCGTCCTCGGCGTAGTCCAAGTCGAGGCGCAACTCGCCGTTCACGATGCCGACCGACACGGCGCCAAGCTCGTGCCGCAGGGGCCACTCGGACAACTTGCCCGTCTTCACGAGCTTGTCGGCGTAGTCGAACAAGGCGGCGTACCCCGCGAGGACGCTCGTGACGCGCGTGCCGCCGTCGGCTTGCAGCACGTCCGCGTCCACGATCAGCGTCTTGTCGCGAAAAAGGTCGAGGTCGACCGTGGAACGAAAGGCGCGGCCGAGCAGTCGCTGGATTTCTTGGCGTCGACCGCCGTTCGCGTTGCGCTCGCGACTGACGCGTTCGTGCGTCGCGCGCGGCAGCATGTCGTACTCGGCCATCAGCCAGCCCGTCTTCTTGCCGCGCACGTGCGGCGGCACTTTGTTGTCGACGCTGATGGTGGCGAGGACGCGGGTATGGCCGAGTTCCACGAGCGCGCTTCCCTCCGCGTAGCGGTTCGCGCCGCGCGCGACCTTCAGCGAGCGCGTGACGTCGTTCGCTCGACCGTCAGCGCGCGACATGCGCTTCCTTGTGGGCGGTCTCGGCCGCGACGAGGTGCGTGACGTCCAGATGAATCACGACGCCGTCCACGCCGCCGATGTTGCGCGCCGTGTGCTCGTACGCGACGGTGTCGCCCGTCACGAGATGGACGATGCGGCCCGATCCGCTTCCTTCGCTCCCGAGGGCGGCGCGCACGACTTCCGCCGTGACTTCCGCGCTGTCCACCAGTTGCACCGTGGTGCCGACCGTCTCCTGCAGCACGTTCCGCAGCACCGGGTAGTGCGTGCATCCGAGAATGAGGGTGTCGATCTCGGGTCGGCCGCGCAAGTACAAGTCCGCGAGCAGGCGCGCCTCCTCGGAATCCGTCAAGCCTTCCTCCACGATCGGGACGAACATCGGGCAGGCCTTGGCCCACACTCGCAAGCCTTGCGCTTCGAGCCGCGCTTGGTACGCGCCCGCCGCGACGGTTCCCTTCGTGGCGATCACGCCGACGTGCCCGTCGCGCGTCCGACGGCGCGCGGCCTCCACTCCGGGCGAAATGACGTCGAACATCGGCACGGGAAACTCGCGCCCGAGATTCGGCGCGCTCGACGCGGCGGTGTTGCAGGCGACCACGACGGCCTCGACGCCGAGACCGACGAGAAAGTTCGTGTTGCCGCGCGCGAAGCCCGCGACCATGTCGCGCGGTTTGCGACCGTAGGGCAGGCGCGCCGTGTCGCCGAGGTACACGAAGTCACGCTTCGGCAACGCCTCGCGCAGCGCCTTGAGGACGGTGAGGCCGCCCACGCCCGAGTCGAACACGCCGATCGGACGCGTCAACTCGCTCAGGGCGGCAGTGAGGGACGAGGGGAGGAGGGCAGTCACGCCCTGGAGTGTAGCGCGTTACGGCGGTCCGTCGGACGCACGCAGCAGGACGGGCGCGGCGAAATGCTCCTCGCGCCAATCGTCGGACAACTCGATCGCCTGCGGCGGGCACGATGAGGCGCATCCGCCGCAGCCGGTGCACGCTTCGAGCTGCAGGTGCAACGCGACGCTTCCGTCCGCTTCGATCGTGCGGGTGATCGCCTCGGTCGGGCAGACGTTCGAGCACACCGGGCAGAAGATGCACGAGGCGTCCACGAGGGGCGCCTTCCAGCGCACCTGGACGTCTTGCGCGGGAGTGGGCTTGAGGGCGCGGCGGCGCCACAGCCAATCGGCGGGAACGCGCTCCTCGGGCGCGGACCAATCGACGAAGGGAAGCGGCTTGTCGGGCACGAGGTCTTTGGCAACGCCCGCCGCCGAGCGCAGCAGCGTTCCGAACATGCCTCGCCGCGTCACGCGCTCTCCACGGTTCTCTGCGCCGCCTTCCACGCCGCGCCGAATCGTGACGTTCGCGAGGCGGCCCGTCGCTTCCCGCAACGATTGCGCCGCGTCCACGACCTCGGCGAGCTTGACGGGCACGAGGTCGCTGCCAAGGTCGCAAGTGGCGCAGTCACCGTGCACGAGTTCGAGCGGCTTGTCCCACGCGCCCGCCGCGACGATGACGCTCGCCGTGACGCGAGCGAGGCAAGGAACGGTCTTGCCGCCCTCGCTCGTTCGCGAACACACGAGCTTCGCGTCTTCCTCCTGCGTGCGAATCGCCGTCAAGTTGGCCGTGACGTCGAACTCCAAAGCGCCCGTCGGGCACGACTGCACGCACAAACCACAGCTCGTGCACTTGCGCTCGTCGATCTCGACCTTCCCGTCGACCGTGATGGCGTCGTGCGGGCACACGGTCGCGCACACGTCGCATCCCCCGACGCTCATGCGTTCCACGAGGCAGCGCGGTCCCGTGTAGCGCGGCACAGGATTTCCGTAGTCGCCCATGATCTTGAGGAAGGAATCGAACATGCGGCGTTCAGTCTAGAGCGCCCCGCGCGGGACGATGGTCATGTAAGGTCGTAAATCTGGAGGAAGCGGCGCACGCGCGCCTCCAAAGTTGCGAGCGGCGCCACTTCCCCGCACACCCAGTCGGGACGGTAGTTTCGGCAAACGCCGGGGCGAGTCTCGTAGCGGTCGCACAGGCAGTCGGGGCGCAGAAACGCGCACGGCACCCCGAGCGGCTTGTTCAAGGCCGTGATGTCGGGCGCGGCGCAGCACGCGCCGCACGCGGTGCATTCGCGACGCCACGCCGACCTCGGAGCGTACCCGTCGGGCGCGTCGAACAAGCCGCCTTCGTCAGCCACCGAACGCGTCACGGCACAAGTCCCGGTCCGAAGGGAGTTCGCCGTTCGGGGCGAAGTCGAGGCCGGTTTCGCGTTCGATGCCTGCGACGTCCGCCTCGTATTTTGAAAAATCCGAAGTGTTCCGCAAGGCTCGGTTCGGCATCACGAAGGCCCGCGCCTTGTTGTCCTGGCGGTCGATCACGATCTTGTACAGACCGCTCGGCACGGCCACGCGGCTCTCGCCGATCGTGCGCCTCGGTCCGTCGAAGAGCGGTCCCGTGATGACGTAGAGGTCGCCGACGCGTTTCGCGCACGAACGCACGGCCGATTCCAAGCCCGCCCAGATGCCTTGGTTCATGACGCCGTTTTGCGGCACCATGTTCGACAGGTAAAACGACTGCTGCATCTCCGTCGCGTCGTCCGAGAAGTCGGCGGCAGGCGCCATGTGGCCACGATCGAATCCACTTCCCCGGTAATCCGTCAGTTCGGCGCGCTCGCCTGACGACAAGTCCGGATCGGGCTCGAAGTCGTCGTTGCGCGGCACGGCGCCGTTCGCGTCGCCTTCCTTGAGGTGCTCGGCGACGTACAACGGCACTTTGAGGTCCGGGTCGTGCAGCGTCGCGTATCCTTGACGGCACAAGAACCGCGCGTTGTCTCCCTCGCCCGTCGCGCTCGGCTGACCGAAGGCGAACTTGTCGCCGCACACGCCGCTTTGGCTTCCACCTCCAGTCCCGCCTCCGCCGCCGCCTCCGTTCGGAGCGGCGGTCGGGAAGAAGGCGCGCCACAGCAGCACGAGCACCACGACGAGCAAGGCGGAAAGGGCGGAGGTGCGGCGTTGATTCATGTTCGCAGCATAGCGAACGAGCGAGAAGTCCGCGTCGATTCAAGACCTGAAGGTTCTCAAGAGGAGGTGGTAGACACCGCCGCGCTTTTCACGCCACGCGACCGTCACGGTTCCGCTCGCGTCCACCCCGACGCTCGGCGTGCGAGCGTCCGCCGCGAAGTCGGCGTTCACCGAGCCGACGCTCAGAAGCCTCCACGACGCGCCTGTCCAGCGTTTCACGTACACGCGGGCCGCCTCGGGCGTGCCTTCCGACCACGCGACGACCGGGCGGCCGAGGCCGTCGAGGGCGAGCGACGGCGCTTCGGCGGCGCGCTCGGCGTTCACGTTCAATCCGCCGCCGAGCGCTTGCCACGCGCTTCCCGTCCACCGCTTCACGAACAGGGTGTCGTAACCGCCGTGGTCCTCCAGCCAAGAGACGACGGGCCGGTCGTGAACGTCGAGCTTCAAGGCGGGCGCGAACGTGAACGTGTTCGGGCGGACGTTGAGGTTGCCGCCGAGACGCTCCCAACGGCCGCCGTTCCAGCGCTTGACGCGCACGTCGCTCGCCGCGACGTTTCCTTCCAGCCACGCCACGACGACTCGGCCGTCACGCGTCATGGCGGCGCTCGGCGCGTAAGCGTAGCGTGCGGGGTCGTCGCTGAAATTCGGCGACACGATCCACGAGCCGTTATGCCACGATCGTACGCGCAGCACGGTGCCCGTTCCTTTGCGGACGATGTCGCCCGACGCGAAGATCGGCTCGCCGTTCCACGCGGTGAGACCGCGCGCTTTCGCCGCGAGCGTGAGGTCTTGGCTGATGCGGCGCTCGGGCCAGTTCGTCCACGCCGAACCCGTCCACGCTCGAAATTGTTGCGTGTCGGCGTGCGCGAAGTTCTCGTTCCAAGCGAGAACCGGATTGCCGCTTTGATCCAGCGCGAGATCGAGATCCGTCGCCGTGCGCGCGGCGAGGTAATTCAAGTTCGCGCCGAGGTTTCGCCACGCCCCGTTCTCGAAGCGCTTCACGAATGTTGCGCGTTCTTGATCGTCGCCCGATCGCCGAGTGTCTTCCTGCCAAGCGAGCACGACGCGACCTTGTCCGTCCACGGCGAGCTTCACGGCGGTCACGCTTCGCGCGGCGTCGCGGTTCATGACGTACGCGACCGACGGCTCGCCGCCACCTCCGGCGAGTGCGAGGGTGATCGCCCCCGCACCCAGGGGCGCTATGAATCGCTTGAACATGAGCCAGGGTAACAAGAAAACGAGCCCCTCTCCCACCGGGGAAAGGAGCCGCGGCGAGCAAACGTCTTACGGCAACTCGAACCGCGTCGCGAGGGCCTTCACGTCCGCCTTCACCGTCTCGGCGTCTTCGCCTTTCAAGGCGCGGTCGATGAGGTCGGCGATCTTGTCCATCTCCGCTTCCTTCATTCCGCGCGTCGTGACGGCGGGCGTTCCGATGCGGATGCCGCCTCCGTGCAAAATCTTCTCGGTGTCGTACGGAAGGGTGCTCTTCGAGATGGTGATGTGCACGGCGTCGAGGAGCTTCGTCGCCTTCGTGCCGTTGAGGCCCAGGGGGCGAAGGTCGAGGACGAAGAGGTGGTTGTCCGTGCCGCCCGACACGACGCGGTATCCGCGCGATAGGAACGCCGCGACCATCGCTTGAGCGTTCTTGATGACTTGCGCGGAGTACTCCTTGAACTCGGGTTGGAGGGCCTCGAAGAACGCGACGGCCTTTCCGGCGATGACGTGTTCCAGCGGGCCGCCTTGGGTCCCCGGGAAGACCATGCGGTCGATCTTCGCGCCGATCTCGGGGTCGCGCGAGAGAATGAGGCCGCTTCGAGGTCCGCGCAAGGTCTTGTGGGTCGTCGTCGTGACGACGTCCGCGTGCGGCACCGGGCTCGGGTGGAGGCCCGCCGCGACGAGGCCCGCGATGTGCGCGATGTCGGCCATGAGGAGCGCCCCGACTTCGTCCGCGATTTCACGGAAGGCGGCGAAGTCGATCGTGCGCGAGTACGCGCTCGCGCCCGCGATGATCATCTTCGGCTGGTGCTCGCGGGCGAGGCGGCGCACCGTGTCCATGTCCAGGGTCTCCGTCTCGGGGTCGACTTGGTAACCCACGATTTCGAAGTTCTGCCCTGAGAAATTCACGGGGCTGCCGTGCGTGAGGTGACCGCCGTGGCTGAGGTCCATACCGAGGACCTTGTCGCCCTTTTGCAGCAAGGCGAAGTACACGGCGAGGTTCGCCGAGCTGCCCGAGTGCGGCTGCACGTTCGCCCAAGCGGCGCCGAACAGTTCCTTGGCCCGCTCGATGGCGAGGCGCTCCACCTCGTCCACGACCTCGCAGCCGCCGTACCAGCGCTTGCCAGGGTAGCCCTCGGCGTACTTGTTGGTGAGGACTGATCCGACGGCTTCACGCACGGCGGCCGACGTGAAGTTCTCGGACGCGATGAGCTCCAAGCCTTCGAATTGACGTTGGCGCTCACGATCGACGAGGGCGAACAGTTGCGAGTCACGGATCAAGGTCTGAGTCATGATGAAGCCCTCCGAAGGCGAAACTTCGAGTAGTCTACCGCGCCGCTTCAAACGGTGGGCGCAGCCGTCCGAGCGCACGGCCGAGCATCGAGCACGGCGTCGGGAACTTGCGCCAGGGCCTTGAGCACCACCTCGACGCCCGCGCCCGGCTTGTGCGCTTCCTCGCTCAACACGCGCTTCCAACCGCGCGCGCCCGGCTGTCCCGCGAAGAGGCCGAGAATATGGCGGGTGACGCGCGAGAGGTACACGTCCTGCGCCAGCATGTCCTCGAGGTACGGCAGCAGCCTCGTGACGACGTCCCGGCGAGTCGGGGCCGGGGTGTCCTCGCCGAAGATCGTCGCGTCGGCGAGGGCGAGCACGAAGGGATTCGAGTACGCCTCTCGTCCGATCATCACGCCGTCCGCCCACGTCAAGTGCTCTCGCGCGGCTTCCAGCGACTTCACGCCACCGTTGAGGACGATCGTGAGATGCGAGAAGTCCGCCTTGAGTTGCCGCACGACCTCGTAGCGCAGCGGCGGAATTTCGCGGTTCTCCTTCGGCGACAAGCCCGAGAGCCACGCTTTGCGGGCGTGCACGATGAACGTGTCGCAGCCTGCGCCCGAGACCGTTGCCACGAAGGTCGCGAGGTGCTCGTAGGAATCGAGGTCGTCGATGCCGACGCGGTGCTTCACCGTCACCGGCAAGCTCGTCGCGGCGCGCATGGCGTCCACGCACGCCGCGACGAGATCGGGTTTGGCCATGAGGCAAGCGCCGAACATTCCGCTCTGCACGCGGTCCGACGGACAGCCGACGTTGAGGTTCACCTCGTCGTACCCCCACGCCTGCGCGATTCGGGCGCACTTCGCGAGCGCTTCGGGGTCGCTGCCGCCGAGTTGCAATGCCACGGGATGCTCTTGCGGCGAGAAGTCGAGATGCCGACCTTGGTCGCCGTGCAAAATCGCGCCCGTCGTGACCATCTCGGTGTACAGCAACGTGCGCTTGGTGACGAGGCGCAAGAAGGAGCGGTCGTGACGGTCCGTCCAATCCATCATCGGCGCGACGGACAAGGTGTGGGGCGGGCGAAGCGCGGACATCAGACGAGCAGTTTAGCGGCTCGGCGCGACGCCGAACGAGAAGACGGTCACTTCCGCGAGACGACGAGTAGTCCCGCCAAGATGAGGGCGCTTCCGAGCATCACCCTCGGCGTGATCTGCTCTTTGAGAAGCAGCCAGGCGAGAATCACCGCGACGATGAAGCTGCCCTTGTCGATCAAGGCGATGGTGGACACCTCGCCGAGCTTGAGCGCGCGGTAGTAAAACACCCACGACACCGCCGTCGTCACGCCCGAGAGGGCCAGCCACAGGTAATTCGTGCGGGTCAGCAACGAGAAGTCCTGCCTTGGCACGGCGAACAAGGAGAACAGCACGACGAACACGAAGACGAAGATCGTGCGGATCGTGAGGCCGAGCTCGCCCGAGATGCCCGTCAAGCCCTGCTTGGCGACGACGGACGTGAAGCCCGCGAAGAGCATCGAGATGAACGCGTACAGCACCCAGTTCGGCATGAGGCATCGTAACGTGCGGTGTGTACACTCGGCTCAAGGAGGAGTCATGAACGCCATCTTGACGGCCCTGCTGACCGTTTCCGTTTCCACTTTCGCGCTCGCCGCGAACACCCACGCGTACACCTCACTCGAAGCCAAAGACTGCCGTAACCTCGTCACGAACACGTCGTATACGGGGTACGTTCGCGACGACTGCGGCGGCCTCGGCGGTTACCGTCTTCTCGTCGAGGAAGGCGACCTTCGGCAAAACGTCGTCGTGGTGCGCGGCAAGACCAGCACGTCCCTCGACTTGTGGACGATCGTGAGCTCGTCTTTCTCGACGTTGGGACCTCGCGCCGAGTGGCGCCTCGGCGGCGGCGTGCCGACCGCGCTGATCGTGCGCTACAACGCTTCCGAGAACTCCGCCGATCCTAAGAGGATCACGTCGTACCTCGCGGTCGTCAAGCTTGGCGCGAAGCCTTGCGTCGTCGCGAAGGTCGCTCCCGGGCCGCGGCAGAACGAACTCGCCCGTCAAGCCGCCGACACCGCGTCGACACGACGATGCTTGTCGCCTTCGTGACGCGTGTCAGTCGCCCGCGACGACTTCGAGGTTCGGCTTCAAAAGTTCTTCGACGTCCGGGTACTTGATGACTTGGAAGTACGAGTTGCGCTGCGCCGGGGTGAAGCCCGCGTCGACCGCGATGCGGACGAGTTCGCGCACCGTGGCGCTGTAACGGCCGTGCCCGCCCGCCGCCGAAACGACGTTTTCCTCCAGCATCGTCGAGCCGAGGTCGTTCGCGCCGTAAAAGAGCGCCGTCTGGGCGACCTTGAAGCCTTGAGCGGGCCACGACGTTTGAATGTTCGGCTGGTTGTCGAGCGCGATGCGGGCCACGGCAATCTGCTGCAGATACTCGTGCGCGGTCGCGCCGGGCGCCTTGCCAGCGAGGCGGGTGTTGGCGGTTTGCAAGGACCACATCGCGAAGCCCGCGAAGCCGTTGCCGTAGTCGCGCAGCGCCTTGTCCTGCTGATCGCGGATCTTAAGGAGGTGCGAGGCGCGCTGCTCGTACGTCTCGCCGAAGCCGATGACCATCGTGGAGATGGTGTACAAGCCCTTGGCCTGCGCGACGTCGAGGATGCGGAACCAATCGGCGCTCTTGATGCGCGCGGGCGCGGCCTTGGCCCGCACGTCGTCTTCCAAGATCTCACCGCCCGCGCCGGGCAGACCGTCGAGGCCCGCTTCGATCAGCAGGTCGAGGATGCGGGGAGCGTCCATGCCGAAGAACTTCTCGAAGCCGAGAATCTCCTCCGGGCTGAACGCCTCGATTCGAATCGTGGGGTGGTGACGCTTGATGTGGCGCAGCAACTCGGTGTAGTAGTCAAACGGCAAGTTCGGGTTGACGCCGCCTTGCATGAGGATGCGCGTGCCGCCGACCGCTTCGAGCTCACGAATCTTGTGGGAGATCTGCTCGTAGTCGAGAACGTACGCGTCCTTCTGGCGGTCGGTGCGGTAAAAAGCGCAGAAGTTGCACGCGACGTTGCAGACGTTCGAGTAGTTGATGTTGCGGTCGATGAGGAAGGTCACGACGTTCGGGTCGGTGCGCCTGAGACGCAATTCGTGCGCGACGGCGGCCACGTCGGGCAGGGGCAGGGTGTACAGGCGGGCGATCTCGGCATGGGAGAGTCGCTCGCCCGCGAGGGCCTTGTCGAGGAGGGCTTGGCCGTTCGTCGCGCTCATGGACGGAGTCTAGCACCGGGTCGAGGGGGTATTTATCCCGCTCGTGACGATTCGCTCAAAGCGGTCAAAGCGGCGCGCAAGTCGTTTGGAAGCGGCGTCGGACGGCGCGTCTCGCGGTCCACGTACACGTGGACGAAGTGACCGAAGGCCGAGACGACGTCCTCCTCCGCTCGAAAAAGACCGATCTCGTAGCGAACGCTCGACGTCCCGAGCTTCGCGACGCGCAAGCCCGCCGTCACGACCTCTGGAAAGGCGAGCGGCGCGAAGTATCGGCAGCCCGTTTCGACGACCAGCCCGATCACGCCTGCACCGCGAAGGTCGAGCACGCCTCGCTCGATGAGGTACGCGTTCACGACGGTGTCGAAGTACGAGTAGTAAACGACGTTGTTGACGTGCCCGTACACGTCGTTGTCCATCCATCGAGTCGGGACGGCGCGCAAAAGTGGAAAGTCACGGCGGGTGTGTTCGCGCTCGTTCACAGCGAGGCTCGCAAGATCGCTTCGAGGTCACCGTCCGACACGCGCTTCGGAGCGACGTCCAAGAGACGTCGCTGCTTCGAGGCGCCCTTCACGAGTTCGGGGAGATCCGCCTCTTCGTACCCGAGTTCGCGCAAGGAGGCGGGAGCGCCGACGTCGCGCATGAGCGCGAGCAGGGCGTTCGGCAAGGCGTTGCTTCCCTGCTCGGCGGCGCCGAGCAGGCGCGCGGCCTCTTCGTGCCGAGCGGGGTCCGCGTCGTACGTCCAGCGAAACGCGGCGGGCGCCGTCACGATGACGGAAAATCCGTGGGGCACGAACGCGGTGTCGTATCCGAGCGCGTGGTACGCGTGCTTCAAGCCCGCGATGGGGTAGGCGCAGGCATGCGGAACGTGCACGCCCGCCGAACCGAACCCGACGCCCGCCATCGTCGCGCCGAGCATCATGAAGCCGCGCGCCTCCAAATCGTTCGGGTCGTGCACGGCGCGGCGGAGATACCGTCCGCCGAACTCGATGGCGCGGCTCGACCAGACGTCCGCGACGGGATTGCTGCCTTGATAAGGCGGGCGGTCGTCGGGCGTATCGGGTTTCGATCTGGAGGTGTAGGGACGCGCCAGAAAGGACTCGATCGCGTGGCAGACGACGTCGAGTCCGGCGGACGCCGTCACGGCCGCAGGCACGCCGCGCGTGAGCTCGGGGTCCACGAGGGCCAGCGTGGGCCGCAGATACCGATGGGAGATGCCGCTCTTCACGCCGAGGTGGGGCAAGTCGAGAATTGCCACGGTCGTCGCCTCGGACCCCGATCCGGACGTCGTGGGAATAGCGAGGAGCGGCTTCAGGGAAGTCGGCGGCTTGCGTCCCGCGCCGATCGGCGCGTTGACGTAGTCCATGACGCTGCCGCCGTGCGTGAACAGGAGGTTCGCGACCTTGGCGGTGTCGATCGTGGAGCCGCCCCCGAGGGCGACGAAGCTGTCCGGTTCGGCGGCCGCCGCGGCCACGGCCGCCTCCTTCATGGACTCGGCCGTCGGCTCGACGCGTACGCGGTCGAAGAGGACCGTCTCGACGCCCTCGCGGGCGAGGTCGCCTCGCAGACGCTCGGTGATTTCCCCGAGCTTCGGGTCGGCCACGAGAAACGCGCGTTTCGCCCCGAGGCGCTTCAATTCCCACGCGGCGTCGTTCACGGCGCCCGGCCCGAACTTGAAGGGCGTCGCCTCGACGGTGAACAGTGTCTCGGAATCGATCGGCTCGGAATGCGTCAAGGCTGCACCTCGATCACGAGGACGGTCGCCGCGCCGATCGGCGTCAGGGTGCGCGGAATTCCCGCTTCGACGCGGCACGCTTCTTGAGAGCGCAAGTGCGCGAAGTTCGCGTACGGAAGATCCACGATAACGCGCCCCGCGAGGCACACGTACCAGCACGCGCGCGGTTCGTCCGGGCGCTCGTCGGCGAGATGCAGCACGCGCAACGTCCCGCCCGACGCCGGAAGTTCGAGCGCGCCGCTTTCCGACGCGCTCGCGAGCCGCCCGAGATGGAGCGACTGGGGTCTGACGATGGTCATGCCCCAGTGTAAGCGAAAACGAAACGGTTGTGAAAAGTTACGCTTGAGTTCAAGCGGCCCTTCCACCGCGCGCCGCTTGGTTGAGCTTCTTCGACGCCTGGAGGTTCATGCCCTTGGCCTGCTTCACGTCCAAGCCGAGCTCTGCGGCGACATCCTCGACTTTGCGCTTCTCCTCGCGCACGGCCGTCACGAGCCGACGCTCGGTGTCGCTGAGGACGTTCACGTGCCGCTTCAAGACGTCCCAGCCGATCGCTGCCTTGTCGGCCGACACTGCCTTCGCCGTGGAGGCCGCTTTGGTCGGCGCGGCCTTCTTGGCGCTCGCGGGCTTCCTGACGGACGTCTTTGCCGCGCTCTTCGGGCTGGCCGACGTCTTCTTCGCGGCGCTCGTCCTGGGCGCGACGGTCTTGGCGACGCTCGACTTCGCCGTCGCCGACTTGGCGGGCGCCTTCTTCGCCGTCTTGCGCGCCGGCTTGCCCTTCGGCGGCTTGCCGCGCTCCACGAGCAGCGCGAGGGCTTCCTCGGCGGTCAGGGTGTTCGGATCGTCGTCCTTGCGCAAGGTGGCGTTCACGCTGCCGTCGGTGAGGTACATGCCGTAACGCCCGCTTCGCAACTCGATGGCGTCACGGTCGTCGAACTCGAACTTCTTCAGCGGTCCGCTCGCCGCGCCGCCACGTCGTCCGAAAGCGCGCGGCTGCATAAAGAGAGCTTCCGCTTGCGACAACGTCACGGTGAACAACTCGTTCGGCGCGGCGAGGCTGCGGCTGTCGTTGCCACGTTTGAGATACGGACCGTAACGCCCGTTGTGCGCCCAGATCTCCTCGCCTTCGGACGTGCCGACGAAGCGCGGCAAGCTCAACAGTTGCAACGCGCGGTTCAAGGTCAAGGTGTTCAGATCGTCGCCGGGCAGCAGCGACGCCGTCTTCGACGGCGTGTTGCCCTCGCCGAGTTGCACGTAAGGCCCGAAGCGACCCGCGCGCGCAATGACGGGAAGGCCGGTGTTCGGGTCTTCGCCCAGCGACCGCTCACCGCTCGGTCGGCCCAGCAGTTCCTCGGCCTTCTCGGGCGTGAGCTCGTCGGGCGACAGGTCCTCGGGTAAATTCGCCTTCGTCTCAGCGCGCTGCAAGTACGGCCCGAAGCGGCCCACGCGCACCTCGATGTCCGTGCCCGACAACTTCGGCACCTCGATCGTCGCGATTTCGCGCGCGTCGATTTCCGACAAGCGGTCGTTCACGAGCGTCTTGAGACCCAACCCGGCGTTCTCACCGAAGTAGAAGCCGCGCAGATACGGCGCGCGTCGCTGGCGCCCTCCGGCGATGTCGTCGAGGTCCTCTTCCATGCGGGCCGTGAAGTCGTAGTCCACGAGGCGCCCGAAGTGGTGTTCGAGAAGAGCCGACGTCGCGAATGCCGTCCATGTCGGCACGAGCGCTTGGCCTTTCTTCTGGGCGTACCCTCGGTCCTGAATCGTCCCGAGAATCGAGGCGTACGTCGACGGGCGCCCGATGCCCGCCGCTTCGAGGGCTTGAACGAGGGACGCCTCGGTGTAGCGCGCGGGCGCTTGTGTCGCGTGCGAAAGCGCCTTGAGGTCGCGCGCCGTCACGCGGTCGCCCGCCTTCAAGGCGGGCAGCAGCACCTCGCGGTCTTCGAGCGCGGCATCCGGGTCGTCGCTGCCTTCCACGTACGCCCGCAGGAAGCCGGGGAAATCGATGGCCTTGCCCGACGCGGCGAAGATCACGGCGCGACCGTCCGTCGCCGTGCCGCCCAGCCGCACTTGCAAACGCCGTCCTTTCGCATCCGCCATCTGCGACGCGACCGTGCGCTTCCAAATGAGGTCGTACAAGCGCCACTCGTCACCCGAGAGCTCGCCGCGCAGGCTCTCGGGCGTGCGAAAGGCGCTTCCGGCGGGGCGAATCGCTTCGTGCGCTTCCTGGGCGTTCTTCGCTTTCTTGTCGTACGTGCGCGGCACGGGATGCAAGAAGGCTTCGCCGTACATGGCCCGCACCTGCTTACGAGCGGCGTCCATGGCCTCTTTGGACAAGGTCGTGGAGTCCGTGCGCATGTACGTGATGTAGCCGCCCTCGTACAACTTCTGCGCGGCCCGCATCGTCCGCGACGCCGAGAAGCCCATCTTGCGACTGCCTTCCTGCTGCAGAGTGGACGTGATGAACGGCGGATAGGGCCGCTGCGTGAACGGTTTTTGCTCGGCGGACAGCACCGCGAACGGCTGGCCGCGCAACCCTTCCGCGAGCGAGCGCGCCCCCTCCTCGTTCAGCAGCAACGCCTCCGAGCCTTTCTTGAGCTGCCCCGTCACGGCGTCGAAGTCCTTGCCGGAAGCGAGGCGCTTGCCTTCCACTTCCACGAGCACCGCCGGAAAACGCTCGGGCGTCGCCGTTTCGAATCGCCCGTCGACGTCCCACCACGTTCCCGACACGAAGCGCATTCGTTCGCGCTCGCGCTCCACGAGCATGCGCGTCGCCACACTTTGCACGCGGCCCGCGCTGAGCTTCGGTGCGACCTTCTTCCAAAGCACCGGGCTGACCTCGTAGCCGTACAAGCGGTCGAGGGCGCGCCGCGCTTCTTGCGCTTCCACGAGGTTCTCGTCGATGGTACGAGGATTCTCGATCGCGTTTTGGATGGCTTCCTTCGTGATTTCGTGAAAGACCATGCGCCGCACGGGCACCTTGGGCCTGAGTTCTTGCAGCAGGTGCCAAGCGATGCTTTCGCCTTCGCGGTCGTCGTCCGTCGCGAGAATTACCTCGTCGGCGTCTTTCACGAGCGCCTTCAACTTCGCGACTTGCCCTTTCTTCTCGTTCGAGACGACGTAGAGGGCCTTGAAGTCGTCGTCGGGATCGATCCCGAGGCGCGCCCAGGCCTGCCCGCGGTACTTCTCGGGAATCTCGGCCGCGCTCTTCGGAAGGTCGCGAATGTGCCCGATAGACGACTCCACGACGTACCCGCGACCGAGGTACTTCCCGATGGTCTTGGCCTTTGCGGGCGATTCGACGATGACGAGGGTCTTGGGCATGATCTTGCGCGTGAGGTTAGCACAAAACATACGGCGAGCAACGAGGCTGAAGCGACAAGCCTCACGAACGATCAAGCTCGAGGAGCGTGAGAAGGTTAGAGCTTTCCTTTACTTCTCAGTATTCTTCGCAGCGGGCTTCATGCGCCGACGTGAAAATAACGTATGTCGAAACGACTGCGCGCCCTCACGGCGCTCCTGACCGCGTTCCTCCTCGTTCCCATCGCCAGCGCGCAAACGGCGCCCTCCGTCGCCCAAGCTCGACAAGGCGGCGCCACCACGACCACGCCGCGCGTCGGCGCCGACGTTTTCGATAAGACGCGCTCCGCCGCGTTCCGCATCGAGGGCGACAACGGCGTCGGCACGGGCTTCTTCATCAGCAACGACGGCTTTGCCCTCACCGCCTACCACGTCGTCTTCGATGCCAAGAATCCCAAGGCGATCACCGTCGACAAGAAAGAGTACGCCTTCGACGTCATCGGCTTCGACGACTACAACGACGTCGCCTTGCTGAAGGTCAAGGTGACGGGCAACGTTCCGTTCCTGCCGCTCGCCAAGGCCTCGCCCAAGGTCGGAGACGCCGTTCTCGGCGTCGGCAACGGCGGCGGCTCGTTCCTCACGGCGAAGTACGGCAACTTGCAGGCGCTCGGCGTCGACGCGGGCCGCGCCGACTTTCCGAACGGCACCCTGGAGATGACGGCGCCCCTCATTCCCGGGGACAGCGGCGGCCCGATCATCAACGCGAACGGCGAAGCGGTCGGCATCACGAGCTACATTCGTGCCACCGATCGCAGTTCTTGGCGGTCTTACGCGGTGCCCATGACAGAGGCAAGCGTCTTGCTTCGCGACCTTCGCTCGGGCGTGAAGCGTGACGCGCCCGTGCTTGGCATTCAATGGGTCGGTTACGACCTGCAAGATGCCGCCTACGCGCAGTACGGCCTCGGCAAGCGCCCCGGCGTCATCGTCGCCGCCGTCACGAAGGGTGGGCCCGCCGAGCAAGCGGGTCTGCGAAGCGCGTCGGGAACTTCACGCACCACCATCAAGGCGGACGTCATCGTGGAAGTCGCGGGCAAGGCCACGCCCACCTGGGACGACCTCATCAACGTCGTGCGCAGCAAAAAGATCGGCGACCTCATTCCCGTGACGGTGCAGCGCGGTGATGAAACGGTCGTGCTCAACTTGCGTCTCGGCTCGCGCGCGCAACTGTTCGGCGCCGTCAATCCCTGAACCTTCACGTGGAGACACCCGGAAAACGTTTTCCGGGTGTCTCTTTTCGTTCGAGTGCTCAGCGCACGTACGTCAGCCAGTGATCGTACTTCTCGTTCTTGCCCGTGACGATGTCGAGGTACCGGCGTCGAATCTCCAAGGACACCTCGCCCGCCTTGCCCGTCCCGATCGGGCGGAAGTCGATCGAGCCGATGGGCGTCACCTCGGCGGCCGTTCCCGTCATGAACACCTCGTCGGCGGTGTAGAGCTCGTCGCGCGTCGCCATGACCGGAACGACGTCGAAGCCCATGTCCCTGGCGACATGGAAGATCGTGTCGCGCGTGATGCCGATCAAGGTGACGGAATGCGCGATGGCGTGCAGCTTGCCGCCCTTGAGGAAGAAGATGTTTTCGCCCGAGCCCTCGGCGACGTAACCTTGCGCGTCGAGGAGAACCGCTTCGTCGAAGCCCGCGCTCACGGCGTCCGCCTTCGCGAGGCTCGAATTCACGTAGTTGCCGCCCGCCTTGCTCTTCGTCGGCATGACGTTGCCCGGCGAGCGCACCCACGAGGACGTCACGAGTTTGGCACCTTCACGCACCGCGTCCTCGCCGAGGTACGCGCCCCACTTCCACGCGGCGACCATCATTTCGACAGGGCACGGAAGCGGATTCACGCCGAGGGTCGCGCCTCCGCGAAAGACCAGAGGGCGGATGTAGCACTCGTCGTAGGCGTTTTCGCGAATGACGGCCTTGATCGCCTCGTTGATTTCGTCGGGCGTGTACGGAACGGGCATGCGCAAGATGAGCGCGGAGTGAATGAGGCGCTCGGTGTGCTCGTCGAGTCGAAACACGGCGGGACCGCGATCGGTCTTGTAGGCGCGGATGCCCTCGAAGACGCTGCTGCCGTAGTGCAGAGCGTGCGAGAGGACGCTGACCTTCGCTTCCTCTTGCGGCACGAGTTGCCCGTTGAACCAGATCTTGCCCGCTTGAATGCCCTTGTCGCCGCCCGCCGTCTTGGGGGCCGTGGTCGTCTGCGTCATGAAAACCTCCTCGGGTGCGTACGGTGGTCGCCGAACGAGCGTTCGGATCACGAGCAGTCTACACCCACCTTTCGAGCCTTCGCGCCACCTTCAGAAAGCCTTCAAGGACCGTGCTACGATTCGAGAAATGCGCTCGCAAGGCAGTGCTCCCGGGGCCGTTCCCCTCCTCGTCCTTCTCGTGCTCGGCGCGGTGTTGATGTTGGCGGGCGCGGCGAGCGTCGATCGCCCGTACCCGACCTTGCTCGTCTTGGGAGCGGCTCAGTACAACGGGCATCCCTCGCCCGCGTTCGAGCGGCGCTTGCGGCACGCCTTGGACTTGTACCGAGCGGGCGGAGTGAAGCGCATCGTCGTATCGGGCGGCGTGGGAAAAGGTGACCGGTTCAGCGAAGGCGCCGTCGGCGTGAAGTTCTTGCGGTCCCAGGGAGTACCCGAGCGTGTCCTGATCGCCGAGACGCGCAGCCGCTCCACTCTGGAGAACTTGCGCAACTCCAAGCCGTACCTGACGGGCGCCGTGACGCTCGTGACGGACGAAGTGCACGCGACGCGCGCCCTCGCCCTCGCGAAAGCCGTCGGCTTGAAGGCCAACGTGTCCACCGTGAAGCTCGCGAGCACGGGCAAAGCCGCCGAGGCGTACCGACAACGCGAGAGGATGCTTCTTCTCGCGTACACCCTGCTCGGCGTGATCGACGAGGAACGCTGATTTTCAGCGCCGCAGCAGTCGGCGCGTGACGCCCGAGACTTCCGGCACCCGCAAGGCCACGGCCAACCCGAGGTACGCGGCCAGCCCGATCGCGCTCGCCACGCCGAAGCCGAGAGCGCCCGGCACGGGACGACCCGGCTGAGGCAAGACACGCGTCACCGCCCACGCGATCAAACCCGCCACGAGCGCCAACGGAAGCACGCGCGCCAGATAGGCGAACAGTTGCTTCAAGGGAAAGCCGAGTTGCGCGCGGTACATCGCCGTGAGCGCCACGCACGTCGCGATTCCCATGATGGTGCTCGCGACGCCGAACCCCGCGAGGCCCAAACGCTGCGCGGGCGTCAGCAACGCGTACAAGCCGACTTCGCACACGAACGACACGGCCGAGATCGCCACGGCCTCACGCGTCTTCTCACGGGCGTAGAACGTGCGTAGCAAGATCGTGTTGATGCCCCACGGCACGAGCGCGAGCGACCACGTCGAGAGGATCAGGCTGCCCGCGCGGAATTTGTCGCCCGTCGCGTCGCCGGAGAACATCAAGACGCTCACCGCGTACGGCGCCAGCACGCACAACAGCGCGGAGATGGGCGCGCTGAGAAACACCACCGAGCGAATCGTGGACAACGTCAACGCTCGAAACGTCTTCCAGTCGCCCTCGGCGCGCAACGCGGCGAAGCGCGGAAAAATCGCGAGGGCCGGAGACATCACGAACAGGCCCATGCTCATCTGGAAGATCGTCTCGGCGTTCGCGTAGCCCGTGATCGTGCCGCGCGGAAACTGAGAGCTCGACAAGAAGTTGGTGACGACGAGATTCAAGAACTGCCGCGCGCCCGCCGTGAGGGTGAACGGCACCATGTTCACGAGCACGCGCCGCAGCGCCCTGTGCCCTCTGAGGCTCGGCCTCGGCAAGAGGCCGTACTTGCGCAACGCCGGGATCTGGATGAGCAATTGCGCCACGCCGCCCACGATCCATCCGACCGCCAGCCACGTCGCCGAGTGCGGCAAGACGAGGAGCATGGCGATCGTGGCGATGTTGAACGCGATCGGACCGAAGCTCGATTCGCGAAAGTGCTCGTCGGCGTTGAGAATTCCCATCGCGATCGCGTAGAGGCTCACGAGCATCAAGAACGGCATGACGAGGCGCGTCATGTACACGACGGTGTCGCGGTCCACGTTCGGCTTCGCCGACAACAGGAGATCGGCGAGCAACGGCGCCGCCAAGACACCGAACGCCAACAGCAGCAAGTTCACGGCGATCAGCACGCCCGTCACGGCGCCCGCCAACTTGCGGCGATCCGCGTCCGGCAAGCTCTTGTACACCGGAATAAACGAGTTCACGAGCGCGCCCTCGGCGAGCAACTCGCGCAAGAGGTTCGGCACGCGCGACGCGACGAGAAACGCGTCCGTGAGGGCGGGCGGAAAGGTGTTGATGACGCCTTGCCGTACCAGACCCGAGAGCCGCGAGCCGAGCGTGCCGAGCATGACGATGATCGTGTTTCGCGCCGCCGATTTGCGCGGAGGCTTCGAATCGAAGGTGATGTCGATGATCGGGAGCGAGGCGGGCGAATCGGACGACGAGCGCACGGCTTACTTTAGTGCATCGCGCCCTTCGCCGGGTGCTTGTCAACGAGAACGAAGCATGCTACATTCCGGGACGCAGACCCATGCCTCTGCGGAGAGGTGCCAGAGCGGTTGAATGGGTCGGTCTCGAAAACCGAAGTACGGGCAACTGTACCGTGGGTTCGAATCCCACCCTCTCCGCCAAGCGAAGCCGAACCGAAAGGTTCGGCTTTCTTCATGCCCCGACCGTAGATGTTTTCCCAAGATCGGGGCCGCAATCCACAGGATTCATCGACACGGCGTGCCAACAATGACCTCGTACGGCACTGTGCCGGAAAGGAGTCCACGTGGCATTCCTCGTTCCCTTGTCGGATCTCATGCGTGAACGCGACGAACTCAGGACCGACCACCTCGACCATCCCATGGGCCATCCCCTCTACGTCATCGGTGGCGCGAACGTCGGGAAGGTCCACGACGTCCTCGTCGACCCTTCGGGCGGGCACGTGCGGTACCTCGTCGTGCGCAGCGGCTCCATGTTGCATCACAAGGACCTCCTCGTCCCCGTCGGATTGGCGCGCATCGAGGACGACGCCGTCTATCTCGAGGCTCTCACGCGAGAGCAGTTCCTCGATCTGCGTCCCTACACGCCCGGAGAAGCGCTCGAAGGGCCGGGAGACGCCCGAGGACCCACCGCGCCCTCGTCTTCGTACACGAATCCGAACTTTCCCTCGCCGACCACTGCGCCCACGCCCCTCCCAGCGACCGCGAGCGAGGACTTGTTCCGCACGCCTGAGCGACTGCGCCTCCTCGAGGAACGCCTCGTCGTCGACAAGCGACGCGTGCCGATCGGCAGCGTGGAGGTCGGAAAGCACGTCGAAACCCGAAGCGAGCACGTCTCCGTTCCCCTGACGCGCGAAGTCGTGGAGATTCGCCGTCATCCCGTCGAGGACGAACGTCGAGCCGACGGCGTCGGAATCGGACAAGGAAGTGCCACCCTGCGCGTCGACGTGGAAGCGGAACGGGCCGCCGTTCACAAGCGTGCCTTCATGACCGAGGAGGTCGAAGTCGGAAAGCGTGCCGTCGTCGAGACGCACACGGTGACCGAGACCGTCGGACGCGAAGTGCTCGACGTGAAGCACATCGAAGCGAGCGACGACCGCACTCCGCTTGGCATTCGAGCGCAGAACTTCGACTCGCCGACGGAAAATCCCGACGGCACGGCCGTTCTCTTCACCTCGGAGCGCCGCGCCTCCGAGTGGCCACGTGCCCTCGTGCTCGCCGTCCCGATCCTCGCGGCGGGCGGCGCCCTCTTCCTGCTGAACCGCCGACGCCAGTCGGCCAACATCGCGAACGGAGACACCGCCATGACGAACACCGACCACGGAACTCCCATCGTTGCCACGACCGAGCGTCCCGTCGATGCCCACCTCGAAGTTCACGAGATGCACGACGCGCGAGAAGTGGCGCGTGACGCCGCACGAGACCTTGTCTCGGACGCCCGCGAGGCATCCACTGCTATCACCGAGCAACGCTCGCGCGACGTGAGCGACGTGATCGGGCAGGAACTGAGGCGCGAGCTGCCGCCACTCGTGGCGGCCGTGACGACCGAGATGAAGCGTTTGCTGTCCACGCACGAGCGCGACGTGACGTCGCGACTCGAGCGACAAGAAGCGCGGCTCGTGGAGCTCGACGAGCGCTTGTCGCACGTCAAGGTTCACCTGTCTGCTCGGCCACGTGGCGGTTCGTTCCCTGTCGGCCTCGCGCTCCTCGCGGTCGGAAGCTACTTCCTGTGGCGCCAGCCCCAGCTTCGAGAACGCCTGCAATCGCTCGTCGCCCGACGCTCTCAAGACGCCGCCAAGAGCGAGAAGCAAGAGGCGACGGAGATCACGAACGAACGGCCCGCGTTCCTCACGCCCAGTCCGATGGACGACCTGCGCAACGAGTTCATCGAAGCAGGCAACACCGTCCGCAAGAACGTCAGCAATGCCCACGGCGCTCGCGGCGTCTTCGACGACCTCGGCGACGACTCGGTCGCTGACGGCACGCCCGGTGAAACTGCGCTTCGCCGAACGAACGACGACGTTCGACGCGAGCCTCGCGACAAACGCTGAGCGCCGCAAGGTCGCCCACGAGGGGAAGGCGTAGGTCACGCCTTCCCCTCGTTCATTTGGCGGATGCATCCCGGCCACGTCTCCCCTACCCTGGACGCATGCGCCAAGAAGCCGTGCTTTGAGCCGTGAAGTGTAGTGAAACCTTGCTCCTATTGCGCTGAGCGCGGTTTTGTTACACTTTTGACACGTGTCGAAGCCTAGACGTCCGCACGAAACCGCTCCGTTCGAGCGGGTTTCGCGGCCAATCGCTTCTCGTTCCTTGGAGGAATGACCATAGAAAAAGTGCATGGTAATACCAGCGGTCTGAAGACCGCTCAAGTCAAGCAGCTCAGCAACCTCTACCGACGCCGCATCGAACCCGGCGTCGTCACCAGCCCGGAACTCGCGCGCAACCTCAGCGAGCTTTCGCACGACATCCGGCGCGAAATCAGCGTCCTCATCGATCGACGCGGCCGCGTCCTGAGCGTTTCCGTGGCCGACGCGAAGGGCACCGAGCTGCCCACCCAGCGCCTCGGTGAGACGCGCCTCTCGGGCTACCACTTGCTGCACACGCATCCCAAGGGCGGCGGGCTCAGCAAAAGCGACCTCTCCACGCTCTTCCTCAATCGCCTCGACGCGGTCGCCGCGATCGAAGTGCGCAGCGACGGCTTGCCCGGCAACGTCCACCTCGCGCACCTCACGCCTCCTGGCACGACCGGCGAGGAAGAAGACTGGCGCGTCTATCCTCCGCAAAGCCCGTACGAGATCGAGGATTTCGATCTCGGCGCGCAAGTCACGGCGCTCGAGCAGGAAATCGCCCGCGCGCGCACGTTGCGCGAAAGCAGGAAGGACGGCGAGCGCGCCATCCTCGTGCAGATCGACACGGGTGAATTCGACGCCGAGGACCGCCTGCAAGAGCTCAGCGAGCTCGCGCGCACGGCGGGCGCGGAAGTCGTGTACAAGGAGCTCGTCTTCCGCCGTCACCTCAAGCCCGGCACCCTCGTCGGCAAGGGGAAGCTCGAGGAGCTCACCTCCAAGGCTTACCACCTCGACGCGGACATGATCGTCTTCGGGCAAGAGCTCAGCCCGGCGCAAGCGCGTGAAATCGAGGAAGCGACGAGCCTCAAGGTCATCGACCGCACGCAGCTCATCCTCGACATCTTCGCTTTGCACGCTCAAGGGGTGGAAAGCAGGCTGCAAGTCGAACTCGCGCAGCTTCGCTACATGAAGCCGCGCCTGCTGGGGCAAGGAACGAAGCTTTCGCGCATCGGCGCCTCGGGCGGCAGTGCGGCGGGCGGCGCGATCGGAACGCGCGGTCCCGGCGAAACGAAGCTCGAAATGGACCGACGCCTCATCAACGACCGCATCGCCTTTCTCGAAAAGCAACTCGAAGGTGTGGCCGTGCGCCGCGAAGAGCGCCGCAAGCGCCGCTCGCGCAACGACGTGCCCGTCATCTCCATCGTCGGGTACACGAACGCGGGCAAGAGCACCCTCCTCAACGCCTTCACGCACGCCGCCGAGGAACCGCGCAAGGTTCTCGCGGAGAACAAGCTGTTCGCCACGCTGCGCCCCACCTCGCGGCAAGGCTTCATCGACGGCGTCGGCCCGGTCGTCTTCACGGACACGGTGGGCTTCATTCGAGACCTTCCCACGGACCTCGCGCGAGCGTTCCGTTCCACCCTCGAAGAAATCGGAGACGCGGACGTCCTGCTCCACGTCGTCGATGTCGCCAACCCCGCGGCGGACGCCCGTCACGAAAGCGTGCAGCGCATTCTGCGTGAACTCGAGATCGGCGAGTTGCCCACGGTCGTCGCGCTCAACAAGGCGGACGCGGCTTCCGCGGACGTGCTCGAACGCGAGCGGGACCGCATGGGCGGCGTGCCCGTGAGCGCGAAGAAGGAGCAGGGACTCGACGAGCTCAAGCGGGCGCTGCGAGATGCCTTGATGCCTTACGTGGCGCAAGTAGAGCAAGTTCAAAGAGCCGAATTGTTGAACTGACGAGTGGTTTCGGCTTCGCAACGGCCAAGTCACAATGCGTGAGAACACCCGAGCCCCCGACTCGAAGCGAGTCGGGGGCTCGACGTTGCACCGAGCGGGTCGAAGCGGGCACGGGCGGTATCGCTTCGTCACCACTCCATCGTCTTCGACCCTTCTCCCCTTTGCCTCGCTTCAGACGTAGCTCGCTTCCGAGCCCCGCCAACCCCCAAGCCCCCTTAGGCCCGTGCTAACGCCTCCCGAAGTCCTCGTCCTCATACTCACTTGGAGGTGACCTCTTGCTCGACGGTATTTTCGATCGCGTCAAACGCGGCATGGATCGCGCCCGTTCTCGCGGCGAGGAGATGACGCAGACGACGCGTCTGCGCCTCGAAGTCTTCGGGTTGCACCGCGAGTTGGACGGGTTGTACGGTCGTCTCGGGCGCGCTTACCACGGAGGCTCCGACGAGAGCGTCCTGCTGGCGTTGCGTGAAGAGATCGACCGTGTGGACGAGGAGATCGCGGCGCGAGAACGACTTATCGCGGAGATCAACGCTCGGTCTCCGCAAGCGCCCCCGGACGAGGTGGTATCCGCTTCCGCCGCGCCGTCGAGCTCGACGACCGTCATTTCGGCCTTTCCTTCGAAGGAGATCGACATGAACAGCGAACGCGACAATCCCAACATGACCACTCCGAACACCCCGGGCTCCAACGAGGAGTTGCTGCGGCGCGACGCGGAACGCAGTTCGAACCTCGCGGGCGAGGAGCGAGCGGCACCGCCGTCGATCGAGCGTAACCGCCTCAAGGACCAGCCGAACCAGGACTACCAGGAGCGCTTGGACGAGGGGCAGACGGTCTCACGGGGAACGCTGACGGACGCGGATCTCCACGGTTCGAGCGCGCCGATTCCGAAAATCGGTTCGCTCGCCGCCAACGACTTGGGCATCGATCGAGCGGCGGTGCAGCCCGACACGAGCGCCGAAGCGCACCACGAGCGCATCATCGGGAAAAACGAAGAGAAGCAGACGGACTTGGCGAGCAACGACCCCAGCCCGATCGATTGAGCGACAACGAAACGAGCCCCGCCGAGAAGCGGGGCTCGTTTCGTTGTCGGAAGTCAAAGGTCGCGTCGCCGAAAGATCAGCAGGGCGAGGATGAGCGCGAGGACGACGTACACGGCCGCCCAAACGATCAAGGCGGGTTCGGGCGGGGCGGTGCCGATGAAGGGATTGCCGCCGCCGCGCGTGGCGTCACCGAATTGCAGGAACTCCTGGGGTTGCAGGTAGTACGACGCGCCTTTCCACAAGGCGTCGGACGGCATGACGTAGCTGCTGACGTTGCCGAGACGAATCAGCAATGGGGTGTTCGTGAAGCCGCCGATCGAGCTGAGGATGCCTCCGGCGAAGCCGAGGCCGTACAGCAAGAACACCCCGATGCCGTTGGCGAGCGTCGTGAAGATCGTGCCGCCGAGGATGGTGAGTGTGAGCAGCAGCACGACCGTCAGGCCGATCAAGCCGACGCTCGGCCAAGGATTGGGGGGAAAGTAGCCGGTGAGGGCGCGCGAGCCGTAAAGCAGGCCGATGGAGAGGATGGCGACGTAGGAGAGGTTGACGATGGCAAAGCCGAGCCACTTCCCGGCGACGATCGCTCCGCGCGAGACGGGCTTGTACGCGACGCTTTGAATGGTGCCGCTTTCGACTTCCCCGGAGATCGCGCCGACGCTGGACAAAACGGCCATGAGGCCGCCGAGGAAGTTCACGAGGTACATGCCGAACAAGACGGTGGAGCCGTACGCGACCCTCGCCGAGCGTCCGGGACGGTCGAGGCCGAGGTCACCCGCGCGTTCGGTGAGGCGGTTGTGCAGAAGGTGGACGCCGTACAGGTAGAACCCCAAGAAGATGATCGAGAGGGCGAGCAAGACGAGGACGAGACGGCGCCGCGTGGCTTCGCGCAAGGCGAGCTCGGCGACGAGAAGAACTTGCTTCACTTGTCTCCTCCTTGCTGTACGAGGCGTACGAAGAGATCTTCGAGGTCGGGGCGATGCGGCGTGAGCTCGAAGAGACGCGCGCCGCTCGCCACAATGGTGGAGGCGACGTCGGGCACGTCGGCGGCGCCGAGTTGCAGCCGGAAGCGGCCGCCGCCACTGGCATTGACGGTGCCGAGCTTGCGAAGCTTCATGAGCAGTTCGGGTGACAGCTTGTCGACGCGCACGTCGAGGAATTTCGGTGGGCCGAGCAGATCATCGATCTTGCCCGCCTGCAAGATTTTGCCGCCGTTGACGAACGCGACGCGGTCACACGTCTGCTCGACTTCGGACAGCAGGTGCGAGTTGAGGAAGACGGTGACGCCGGAGTCCTTGAGCGAGTGGATGATGTTGCGAACTTCCACACGTCCGATAGGGTCGAGGGCGGAAGTGGGTTCGTCGAGGAAGACCAGCTTGGGATTGTGGATGATCGCTTGTGCGAGGCCGACGCGTTGCAGCATGCCCTTCGAGTAGCCTTTCAATTCGTCGTTGCCTCGGCCCGACAAGCCGACGAGGTCGAGCGCGGCGGGAACGCGCTCGGCTACTTCCCGCGCGTCGAGGCCCGCGAGGCGTCCGTGGAATGTGAGGAACTCCGAGCCTTTCATCCACGTGTGAAAGCGGAATTGTTCGGGCAAAAAGCCAACGAAGCGCCGCACTCGGGCGTCCTCGACGCTGCCACCCAGAACTTTGAGGTTGCCGCTCGTCGGTTTGACGAGGCCGAGCAGCATCTTCACGGTGGTGCTCTTCCCGGCACCGTTGGGGCCAAGGAAGCCGAAGACTTCTCCTTGGGCGACTTCGAGGTCGAGGCTTTGCACGACGGCGCGCCCACGGTATTCCTTGCGCAAGGCCTGCGTTTCGATGGCGAGGGTCATGTGGCAATCTCCATGTCGTTCATTCGTTCATAGAAAGTACGACGACGCTGGAGGCAACGTTGCATTGCCTCCAGCGTCGCGAATCGTGGGTTCAGCTCGCGAGGATCTCGTCGATGCGCGCGGCCACGTCGTCGGTGAGCTTCACGCCGCTCGCGCCCACCGTTTCCTCGATTTGCTGCACTTTCGTGGCGCCCGTGATCGCCGAGGACACGCCGGGTTGACGCAACACCCATGCGAGGGCGAGTTGGGCGCGCGTGATGCCGAGCTCGTCGGCGATGGTCTTGAGGGTCTTGACGCGCTGGCGGTTCTCCTCCGTCACGAAGTTCTTGCCCCAGTTTTCGTTGTCGGTGAGACGGCTGCCTTCGGGCATTCCCTCGTCGTACTTGCCGGTCAGCATGCCCATCGCCAACGGGCTCCACACGACGAGGCCGACGCCGGCCCTGTGCGTGTAAGTCAAAATTTCCTTCTCGACGCGCTCTCGGCGCAGCATGGAGTATTCGGGCTGCTCCGTGACGGGCGCGTACAGACCGTGCGCCTTGGCGAACTCGACGGCTTCGGCGATTCGCGCGGCAGGCCACATGCTGGTGCCCCAGTACATCGCGCGGCCCGAGCGAACGACGTGATCGAACGCCATGACGATTTCTTCCATCGGGACGTTCTCGTCGTAGCGGTGCGCGAAGTAGATGTCGAGGTAATCGGTGCCGAGGCGCTTGAGCGACTTGTCGATGCTTTCCAAGACGTGCTTTCGAGACAAGCCGCGGTCGTTCACGTCGTCACTCATGGGCCAGAAGACCTTCGACGAGATGACGAGGGTGTGACGCGGCAGCTCGCGCAGCACCGCGCCCATGAGCTCCTCGGAGCGTCCGCGCGCATACACGTCCGCTTGGTCGAAGAAGTTCACGCCCGACTCGTACGCTTTCAGGACGATGTCGCGCACCATGCTCTCGTCGTTGACGTTGTGTCCGAATGTGACCCAGCCGCCCAGGGAGATCTCGGAGACTTTCAGGCCACTCTTGCCAAGGTTGCGATATTCCACGCGGGAAAGCTTACTCCCGTTCGCAGAGGAGTCAAACGCGAACGAATCACACTCCGGATTAAGAGCGCCTTCACTCTCCGCTGCTGCCTTCGGCTTGCAGACGCGCGAACCACTTGCCCCAATGCGGTGTGCGTCCGTCCACGTCGGTGAAACGGTACTCGTCCATGAGCGTCCACGAGGCAAGGGCGCGCCCGTCGAAGCGGCGCTTGTCGGGGTCGGCGGCGAGACGGGCAATGCCGCGTCCGACGAAGCGGGGCGTCTCGGACTCTTGGAAGTTCGGGTCGCTGTCTTCGCGCCAATTGTCTTCGGTGAGGCCCTTGAAGGTCAGCATCTCCTCGCTGCGAAGATAGCCGGGCGTGACAGAAACGCTGGTGACGGCGCGCGCGTCTTCTTGCAGTTCCCACGACCAGATGCGCGCGAGGCGCATGACGCCCGTCTTGGCCAGGTCGTAAAAGACGTTGCCTCGGTAAGACCACGTGTCGCCGTCCGTGACTTCGACGATCAACGCGCCCGCTTTAAGAAGCGGCAGGGCGAAGCGCGCGGTGACGACATGACTGAGCACGGCGCGCTCGAGCATCGTGCGGCCCTTGGCGAGATCGAGTTCCCACGCTTTCTTGCCCCACTCGCTGAGCGACTCGCCACCCCAAACGTCGTTGATCAGGATGTCGAGTCCTCCGTGCTGAGCGTGGATACGCTCGGTGAGCGATCGGACGTCTCCTTCGTCGGTGTGATCGCAGCGAACGGCGATGCCGCGTCCTCCGGCGGCCGTCACGAGGTCGGCCGTTTCCTCGATCGTCTCGGCCCGGTTGAGATCCGAACGGTTCGTGCGCGTGGTGCGGCCCGTACACACGACGATCGCGCCGAGCGCGCCGAGTTCGACCGCGATTCCTCTCCCGGCGCCGCGCGTCGCGCCCGTGACGAGGGCAACCTTTCCGCTCAAGCTCGCTGAATCGGTCATGGCGTTATGATTTCAGAAGAACACACGCGCCGAATCGGCCGATTGACGTAACGCCGTCTGTTTGATTTTACGGCTTGCGTGTTATCGGTCGCGCAGCAACGGAAGCGGATTGATAGCTCGGTAATCGCATTTTGCTTGCGAGCCGGCGTTCACCTCGAAGTGCAAGTGGGGCGGCGTCGTTTCGGCATTCCCGGTGGTTCCCACATAGCCCAGCAGGGTGTTCGTCGTGACGTTCTGCCCTTCTTTGAGATTCGGCGCGTAGCGGTCGAGGTGGGCGTAGTAGTAGCGCCGTCCTCCCGCGCCGACCACGAAAATCCAGTTGCCGCCGAGCGGGGTGTTCGCGAGTCGCCACACGATTCCATTCGTCGCGCTGTACACGGGCGTGCCGCGTTTGGCGAAGATGTCTTGCCCCTCGTGCTTGCGTCCACCCGAGCGAGGGGCGGCGAAGGTGTCGGAGACTTGGGCGACGCGGACGCCTTGCACCGGCATCGAGATCGTGGCGTCGGGCGCCTTTGGCAGCTTGGCTTCGAGCGTCGGAAGAATTTTGACGTAGGGGTTCCACGCCTCGCGCCGCTCGCGCTCGGCCGCCGTGCGAGGTTCCGGGCCGAACTCGGACGGGCAGTTCGGTTCTCGCAATTCGAGCAGGGGTGCCGAATCGGCGACAGAAAGGAGCAGCAAGCTTGTCAGGATGAAGCGAACGAACATGCCCCGTTGTACACGGGGCATGTGAGGGCCGAATGTCATGACGTCAGATTTCTTGAAAGCGGTCGCGGTAGATGACCCACGCCATGCCAAGCGTCGACAGGACGGACACGAGGCTCGACAAGCCATAGCTGACGAGCGGAAGGGTGATGCCGGTGAGCGGCAGCATCGAAAGGGCCGCGCCGATGTTCTCGATGACTTGAAAGCCGATTTGGCCGAGCACTCCGGCGAACACGAGTTGGTCTTGCAACCTCGGGGCGTCCGTCGCCATGCCGGCGAGGCGCCACAACAGCAAGGCGAACACGACGAGCAGCGCGACCGAGCCCACGAAGCCTTGCTCTTCGGCGAAGGACGCGAACACGAAGTCGTTGTGCGGCTCGGGCACGAAGCCGTTGTGCGACTGCGTGCCTTGCTTGTAGCCCTTGCCTTCGAAGCCGCCCGAGCCGACGGCGATGGTACTTTGAATGACTTGGTAGCCTTGCCCCCGAGGGTCTTTGTACGGATCGAGGAAGATCGTGAGGCGCGCTTGCTGGTACGGCTTGAGATGCGGGTACACCACCGTCGGGAAGACCACGGCGACGGCGACGAGCGCGAGCGCCAAGTGCCAGATGGGCGCTCGCCACGCGAAGAGAATCGCCAGGAAGATCACGGACAGCACGAGCGCTCCGCCGAAGTCCTCGGTGACGACGAGGCCCACGCCCGGCAGGAAGAGCGCGAGCGGCGCGAGGTACGACGCGAAGCCTTGGTAGCCGCCCCGCATGACGGACGCGAGAAAGAGAATGGTCGCGAACTTCAGGATTTCGAGCGGTTGGAACTGCAAGAAGCCGATATCGATCCAGTTCGTTTGCCCGTTGACATCCTTGCCGATCACGAAGGTGGACGCTTGCAGCAACAGCGCGAAAAAGTACAAGAAGGGCGCGAAGGCGAAGATGCGGTCGCGGCCCGCCCACCACATCAAACCGATCGGGACGAGTGAAAGCGCCACCCCGAGCAGTTGCTTCTGAAAGAGATTTTGGTGGTCGAGCGCGGGCGCCGAGGAGATGGAGCTGATGGTGAGGAGGCCCGCGCAGAGCAAGAGGGCGACGAGCATCGGCAGCGAGAAATCGAGCTTCGACACGGACCTCACGTTAACGCTCCATCGTGAGCGGGCGTTTCATAGGGCTCAGCGAGCGGGACGTCCGCCACGTTGGGGCACGTCGTCTTGCAGCGAGATGTTGGCGACGAGTACGACCATGTCGCCGCGCTGCTCGACTTCCACGTCCGAACCGTTCGTGGGGAAGTAACGCTTCACGACCTCCATGAGGTCACGGCGCAGGGCGTCTACCTTGCCAGGTGGAATTTGGGCGCGGTCGTACGCGAGCACGAGTTCCAAGCGGTCCTTGAGGGTCTCCTTGCTGCGTTTTCTGCCCCAGAACATCACGCACCTCCGAACAGGCGGCGCAGCGTGGCGAAGAAGCCCTTGTTCTCCTCGTACTTCTCGAAGGGGACGTCCTCGCCGTGAATGCGACGGGCGGTCGCCAAGAAAGCCTGACCCGCGCGAGTATTGCCGAGCACGGCGGGCTCGCCGACGTTGGTGGACACGAGGATGCCTTCGTCCTCCGGCACGATGCCGATAGGCTTCACACCGAGGATCTCGAGGATGTCCGCTTCGCTGAGCATGTTGCCGCTCGCGACCATCTTGGGCCGCAAGCGGTTGATGATCAGGCGAATTTCACGCAGTTGCTGCGCTTCCAAAAGGCCGATGATGCGGTCGGCGTCACGCACCGACGAGACTTCGGGGTTCACGACGACGAGCGCTCCTTCGGCAGGCGCGGCCGCGGTACGAAAGCCGCTTTCGATGCCGGCGGGCGAGTCGATCAGAACGCGGTCGAAGCCTTCCTGCTCGATGAGCTCGCGTACGACGAGCTTCATCTTGTCGGCGTCCAGAGAGTCTTTGTCTTTCGTTTGAGAGGCGGGCAGGAGGTAAAGGTTCTCGACGCGCTTGTCGCGAATGAGGGCCTGACGCATGCGGCACTTGCCTTCGAGGACGTCCACGAGGTCGAAGACGACGCGACTCTCGAGCCCCATGACGACGTCGAGGTTGCGCAGTCCCACGTCCACGTCGATGACGGCGATCTTCTCCCCGAGCTTGGCGAGACCCGCGCCGATGTTGGCGGTGGTGGTGGTCTTCCCGACGCCCCCTTTGCCGGAGGTCACGACGATGACTTTGGCGTTCAAACAATCCTCCTCAAGTGCCCGCATGACACGAGCGATCCGTGACAGTTTAGCGATGCTGGCCTCAAAATACCACGAATGCCCAGAGATCTTCACCAATTATTTATGTGGCGCAAATAAAGCCGCCCCCGAGGGGAGGCGGCTGACGTTGAGGCGACTCGATCAGTCGGCGGGGTTGGGCTGCAGGGAACCTTCGCCGCGCGCCTTGCCGACCGCGCTTCGCACGACGTCGCCCGTGATGAGTTCGCTCGTGAGCAGGGCTTCGGCCACTTCGTGCATCGCCGAGGCGTACTCTTGCACGAGTTGCTTGGCGCGGGCGTACGCTCGGTCGAGAATGCGCTTGACGTCCTCGTCGACGAGGCGGGCGGTGTGCTCGCTGAACTCTTTGGGCCGCGCCATGTCCTCGCCGAGGAACACCGGACCGGAGTCGGTCGAGAGGGCTTGGTGCTGGAAGGTGTCGCCCATGCCCCACTCGAGGACCATGCGGCGCGCCATGTTCGTGCTCTTCTTGAAGTCGTCGGCGGCGCCCGTCGTGACCTTGCCGATGAACACCTCTTCGGCCGCGCGTCCGCCGAGGGCGACGACGAGTTGGTTTTCCAGGCGCTCCTTGCTCATCAGCACCTGTTCTTCGGGCAGGTAGAACGCGGCGCCCAGGGCGCGGCCTCGCGGAATGATGCTGACCTTCTGAAGCTTGTCGGCGCCGGGCGTGACGGCGGCGGTGACGGCGTGGCCCGCCTCGTGGTAAGCGATCGCCTTGCGCTCGTCGGGCGTGATGGTGAGGCTTCCGTTCTCGAGGCCGAGGGTGATCTTGTCGAGCGCGCGGTAGAAGTCGTTCATGTCGATTTGCGACTTGTTGACGCGCGCGGCTTCGAGGGCCGCCTCGTTCACGAGGTTCTTGAGGTCCGCGCCCGAGAAGTACGGAGTGCTCTTCGAAAGCTCCACGACGTCCACCGAGCCCGAGAGGGGCTTGTTGCGCATGTGGACCTTGAGGATCGCCTCGCGCTCCTTCATGTTCGGCAAGTCGATGGTGACTTGACGGTCGAAGCGACCGGGACGCAGCAAGGCCGGATCGAGGATGTCGGGACGGTTCGTCGCCGCCATCACGATGACGCTCGTGCCTTTGTCGAAGCCGTCCATTTCCGAGAGGATCTGGTTGAGGGTCTGCTCGCGCTCGTCGTGCCCGCCGCCGATGCCGGCGCCGCGCTTGCGACCGATCGAGTCGATTTCATCGATGAAGATGATGCTGGGCGAGGACTTCCGAGCGTCGTCGAAGAGGGTGCGAACGCGCGAAGCGCCAACCCCGACGAACATCTCCATGAATTCGGACGCCGAGACGGTGTAGAAGGGCACGTCCGCTTCCCCGGCCACGGCGCGGGCGAGAAGGGTCTTACCGGTGCCGGGAGGGCCCACGAGAAGCACGCCCTTGGGAATTTCCGCGCCGATGCCGACGTACTTCTGCGGATTCTTGAGGAAGTCGACGACCTCGATGAGTTCCTTTTTCGCTTCCTCGTGACCTGCGACGTCACCGAACGTGGTGGAGACGCGGTTTTCCTTGCCGTACTTCTTCGCGCGGCTTTGGCCGAACTGCATGACGCCGCTTTGGCCGCCTTGCGTCCGCATGAACACGAAGTAGAACAGTCCGACGAGCAGCAAGACGGGCAGAAGGCTCAGCAGGATGCCGCCCCATGGGCTGGGCACCTGGATGCGCGTGTCGACGCCTTGCTGAATGAGAAGCTGCTGAAAGGAGGTGTCGGGCGTCCCCGAATTGTCGGGAATCCGCGCGATGAAGTTCTCGACGGTTTGCGTACCGCCGCGCACCGTGGTGACCTCGGTGGGCGACTTCAAGGTGACGTTGACGGTCGAGCCCGTTTGAACGAGGGTTTCGACGCGGCCTTCACGAACGAGGTTGACGAGGCTGGTGTAGCTGACCTCGCGTTGATTCGAAATGGGGTTGCTCGCGAACACGAAGTACAAGCCGAGGACGAGCAGCAAGATGAGCCAAGGGTTGAAACGTCTCAAAGTAGGTCCTCCGATGGACGGCGTCGGGTGGGATTCCCACGTCGGGAATCGCGATACTTGAGTGTACCAGACTCAAGGTGAAGCGGCGTAGTGTGTGTCACAGGAAAAGCTTCAGGAATCGAAGCCCGTGGAAGCAGTCTTGAACGTTCATTTTGACGTGTCGAGGCGAGGCGTTCGCGGACAAACGTCCTGACTCGATCCGAGCGGTCGCCCGCCCGTTTGTCCTTGGTATGCTGAGCGCCTAGATGATCGAGCTTTCGACGACTTGGCAACAAACCCTGAGCGCGCTGGAGCACGAGGACTTCGACGCGGCCTACTGGACGCTGGAGTCCGCGTACGGCGTCGCGAAGCGCCCCGAACGCGCGGTCCTGTCGTTGCTCACGGCGACCCTGCACAGCCTGTATGGCGACGCGGGCGCCGAGGACGCTCGGCGGACTCTCAGAGACGCCGTCACGCTCGACCCGAGCTTGCGAGACGACAAGTTGTACCGCGCCCTGCAAGCCGAACTCACCGCGCGTACCGATCCCGCGCGCGGCGCGGTTCTCGCCCGCGAAGCGCAAGACCCCAACCTCAAAGTGCCTCTTCCCGACCTCGAGCCAGTCGCCCGCTACCACGTAATGGTCGCCCTCGCCCTTGGCGACGAGCCGCAAGAAGCGCTCGACGCCGCGCCGATCGCGACCGAGTTGCCCGTTCACCTGCGCTGGCGCCTGCGCTCTTGGCAAGCGGACTCCGAGGAGGCGCTCGGCCACCACGAGGAAGCGCAAAGCTTGTACGCAGAGGCGGCGCACCAAGCAAAAGGGCTCAACCGCGCGATCATGCTGCAAGAGCGCGCGGCGGTGCTGTTGCAACTCGAGCGGCACGAGGAAGCCCTCGTCGTGCTGGAGCGGGCGCGCACCTTCTACGGTCGCGAACCCGACGAGGCGCTTCACCTCGCCAACTGGCATTACCTGCGTGCCCAAGCCGAACTCGGCCTCGGACGCGCCGAGGACGCGTTGAAGTCCATTGAGACCGCCAGCCGTATGGAACGCGCCGAAGGCGATCCGTCGCACGGCGTGGAACTCGTGTGGGGACAAGTGCTGAGCGCGCTGGGACGGCACGACGAGGCGACCGCGCACTTCGAGGAGTCGTTGACGCTCGCGCGCCCCGAGGACCGCGCGTTCGCCTTGCACGAACTCGGCGTGGCGTACCTCGACCAAGACAAGCCCGTCGAGGCGCGCGAGCGCCTGCAAGAAGCCCTCGCCTTCGACGAGTACCCCTTCTTGCCCGAAGTGTACGCCGACCTCGCCGAAGCCGAGTACCGCCTCGGGCGCCTGCCGGAAGCCGAAGCGAGCGCGCAGTACGCGCTCAGCCAAGGTGCGACCGTTCCGGCGAGCCTCGTGCTCGGGTCGGTTGCCCTCGACTACTACCACCTCGATGAGGCGCTCGAGCACTACGAGCGCGTCATTCGCGAGTCCGCGCCGATATCACGCGACTGGGTGACGGCGCACAGCATGGCCGCCGACATCCTCTCTCAGCAAGGCTTCCAAGATCCCGCGCGCATCTACTCGCACGCGTCGCAAGCCTTGGAGCACACCGACCCGACCGACGAGTGGTACGGCACCTTGACGGACCTCATGACGCGCGCGGAGGAAGCGCTGCGAGGCGGCGGACGGCGGACGCTCAACTGATGGGCGACACGAACGACCATAGCCACCGTGCGACGAGCCTCGTGTGGGCCGAGCACGAAGCTCGAATTCGCGCCCGCCTCGAAGCCTTGGATCCCGACCTCGGGCGCTACATCGAAGACTTCGCGTACGGCGAGGTCTTCGAGCGAGGCGGCCTGGACTTCAAGACGAAAGAGTTGCTGGCGGTCGTCATGCTGCTCGCCCTCGGCAGTCCTGACGAGATTCGCACGCACTTGCGCGGCGCTTTGCGCGTCGGGGCGACCGAGCGCGAACTGCGCGAGACGCTGCTGTTCGCCGCGCCCTTCCTGGGCTTCCCGAGGGTCGTCGGAGCGTTCGCCCAACTCAAGGACGTGCTGAGCAAAGAACGCGCCGCCCCCCGAGCGGAGGGCGGCGAACGAGACGAGTCTTAGAAGCGGATCGCGAGGCCGACACGGGCCTTGAAGACCGTTTCGGGCTGGTTGATGTAGCCGTTCGTGGTGCCGTAATCGGCCGTGCCCGGATTGAAGGTCGTCGTGCCGGTCGTGGCGCCATTGGTGTCGCGGCCCGTTTGCACGATGGGAGCGTCGAAGAAGCGGTCCACGCCGAGGTCACCGGTGAGGTAGACGTTGCCGGAGACGGGCACGCTCGCCAGGAGGCCGCCGCCGATTCCTAACTGGTTGGACGTGCTCGTCAAGCTTCCGAGCGGACCCGAGACGGTGTTCGTGAAGAGGTTGTAACGCGGGCCGACGTACACGTTCGCGCCGAGTCCGGTCGTCGCGTCGTATCCGAGGCGGAAGAGGGCGTCGAGACCGACCGTGATGTTGCGCGACGTTTGCGGAGGATTGCCGCTCGCGTCACCGAGCGAGCCGCCGATGAGCTGGCCCGCCGTGATGTTGGCGCCACCCGCCGAACCGACCACGGCGCTTTGGTTGAAGCCTTGCACGCCCGTGAGGGCCACCGTGCCGCGCAGACCGATGCTGGAGCCGCCGAGGTTGCGGCCCGTGACGGACAACTCCACGCTGCCGCCTCCGTAATAACCGCCCGCCACCCCAATGTCGGTGGTGAACGGTTCGACGGGCGAGACGCCGAAGGTGACGGACTGGGCGCCCGCGAGGGCGGAGCTCATAAGAATTGCGCTGATCACGACTTTTTTCATGTTGTATCTCCTTGATGCCGCGCTTGACCGCGCTTGACTCCATAGGAATACAAGCCTCACCTTCTCACTTTTTCTAGAACGACCTGACGGGAGATTTAGAAACGGCGTGTCGAAAGAGAGGCTGAAGGTCGGCGGCCGTTAACCGCGATTTAACAGCACGCCTCTAACCTGCGTACGACGAAGGGATCGGTCCCGGCGTCTTCCCCGCTTCTCACGACTTCTCATGCTCGCGGAGGTTCGCATGAAGGCTCGACGCTCTTCGAAACTGCTCGTACTGTCCTCGCTCGCCGCGCTCGGCGTGGTCGCGGGCACCACCCTCGCTCAACGAACGCCTACTACTGCCTTCCACCTCGCGCCCGGCATCAGCCCCGCAGACGTACCCTCATCGCTGCAAACCGTGTATCAGCGCACGCGTACGGCCACCGTGCGCGTCACGAACGACGACGGGCTCGGCACGGGCTTTTTCATCTCCAAGGACGGCCTTGTCCTCACCGCCGCGCACGTCGCGCTTTCGGGCGGACCTTTGAAGGTCACGACGACGTCGGGTCAGCGCTTGAACGCGACGCTCGTCGGATTCGACGAGTACCGAGACCTCGCCGTTCTGAAGGTCAACACGACGCGTCAAGCGAACGGATTTCTCGCGCTCGCCGACGCCAGTCCCAACGTCGGGGCGGCCGTCCTGGCAGTCGGCAACTCGCGAGGCGACTTCAACGCGCCGCGCACCGGCGAAGTCACGAACACCTCGGCGACGCTCGGCGCGAGCTTCCCGAGCGCCTTGATCAAAACGACGATGCCGCTCGCCCCGGGTGACAGCGGCGGACCTGTCGTGAACGCGGCAGGGCAAGTCGTGGGCGTGTCCACCGCCGTGGGCGTGTCGCAAAACGGTTACGCCAGCTACATCTCGCCCGTCACGAAGAGCAGCAAGGTTTTGACCGAGATTCGAGCGGGTGTCAAGCGCGGCACTCCGATGCTGGGCGTGACGATCACGAATTTCGACGAGGAGACCGCCGCGAGCCTCGGTTTGGGCCGACCCGGCGGCGTGCTCGTCACGGGCGTTTCCGAAGGTTCGGGCGCCGCGAAGGCGGGCGTGCGAGCGCCGCGAACGACGCGTGAGCTCGACGAGCGCGGCTTCTCGCGTCAGCGCATTCTGAGCGCGGACGTCATCACCGCTGTCGACGGCCGACGTGTCGTCGACGGTGACGCCCTCGTCGGGTACTTGCGAACGAAGAAGATCGGCGACCGCGTCGTCCTGACGGTGCAGCGCGACGCGAAGAGCGTCAAGCTCACCGTGACGCTCGGCGCGAAGACGCAAGTTTGACTTCAGCGAGTCGGGCACGCACGCCGTCCGGACCGTTCACTACACTGACCAGCATGCGACTGCTTTTCGTCGAGGACGATCCCCGCATCGCGCAGCCAACCCTCGTGGCGCTGCGCGACGCGGGCTTCGAGGTGACGTGGCGAACATCGGGTCGTGACGGACTGGAGGAAGCGCTCGGCGGACGCTACCCGCTCGTGATCCTCGACGTGATGCTGCCCGATCTCGACGGCTTCGAGGTGGCGCGGCGCTTGAGAGAAGCGGGCGAACGCGGCGGCTTGTTGTTCTTGACGGCGCGGGACACGCTCGACGATCGCGTGCGCGGCCTCGACCTCGGCGGCGACGCGTACCTCACGAAGCCCTTCGCGGTGCCCGAACTGCTCGCGACGTTGCGGGCGCTCGCGCGAAGGGGCGCGGAAACGCGAAGCGTGCGCGTGGCCTTCGCGGGTGGACGCGGCGAGATCGACACGACGCGCCGAGACGTGATTTGGGACGGGCAGGACGTCACGCTCACGAACCGCGAGTACACGCTGCTGGAGACGCTGGCCCTCTCGGCGGGCCGCTGGTTTTCCCGCGAGGAACTTCTCGATCACGTGTGGGGCCCCGACTTCGACGGCGAAGCGCGCATCGTGGACGTGTACGTGCGCTACGTGCGCCGCAAACTCGCGCCCGAGGCGATCGACTCGGAGCGCGGGCGCGGCTACAAGCTCGGCGGATCGTGAAAGAGTAACGTGTGACGCTGCGCTTCCGCCTCGCCCTGACCGTGGCGCTCGCCGCGACGCTCGCCGTGGCCCTCGTCGCCGTCGTGCTGTTCGCGGCCTTGAACCGCTTCTTGTTCTACGCGCAAGCCGACCGCCTCGGGGCCGCCGCGCGCATCGTGCAGGCGCAGCAAGATTTCCGCAGCGGAGAGGTTCGCCTCACGCGGACGAGCGGCCTCACGGGGGACGTCGAGGCGCGGTTGGAAGTGCTCGGTGCGGAAGTCGCGCGTTCGAGCGCCTTTCCGAACGTCAAGGCGAACTTGCCGACCGGGCTCTACGACGTCGACGGTCGTCCCGTCCTCGTGCAGCACGTGGAAGTCCTCGGCAACGTCGGGACGCTGACGGTCACGACCAACACCCGCGTGTTGGAAGCACCGAGAAATGCCTTCGGGCGCGCCCTGATCGTCACGGCGCCCCTCGCGCTCCTCCTGGCGGGTTTGGCGGGCGGGTTCGTCTCGGGCCGCTTGCTTCGGCCCGTTCGCGTCCTCGAGCGCGCCGCGCGCCGCGTCGGAGAGAGCGGGGACTTGGAAGGGCCCATGCCCGGCGCGTCTCAGCACGACGAATTGGGACGGCTCGCCCTCGCCCTTCAAGAAGCCTTTCGGGCAGTTGCCGCCACGCGGAGACGCGAAACGGACTTCCTGCGGGCGGCGTCCCACGACTTGCGAGGCCCGCTCGCGGCGATGAGAAGCCGCATCGGCGCGACGCTCGCCCGTCCACGCGACGCCGCCTACCTGGAGCGCGAGCTTCGCGAAGTCGACGCCGACGTCGCCCGGCTCGGACGCCTCGCGAACCATTTGCTGCTGCTCGCCCGCGACCCCGGCAGTTTGCGCTTCGTGGACGTGGACGTCTCGGCGATCGCGGCGAACGCGGTGGACCGAGCGAGGGAGCGCGCGCCCGACACGGACGTGAACTTGGACGCGCCGAAGTCGGCGACGGTGCGCGGCGACGCCGTGCTGTTGGAGCAACTCGTGGAGAACCTCGTGTCGAACGCCTTGAAGCACGCTCTCGGCGCGAGCGTCGACGTCGTGGTGCGCGCCGAAGGCGACGCCGTCACGCTGTCGGTGCGCGACGACGGGCCAGGCGTCGAATCGGGAGTGCTCGCGCGGCTCGGGGAGGCCTTCTACCGCCCCGACGCCGCGAGAAGCGGCGAGGGCAGCGGACTCGGCCTCGCGCTCGCGCGCCGCGTGGCAGAACTTCACGGCGGCACCTTGGTCTTGCAAAGCGCGCACGGGGACGGCTTCACCGCGACCGCCACCGTGCGCCGCGAAAGCGTCAGTACCCGATGAGACCGAGGGCGAAGCTTTGGACGGCCCGCACGAGTTGACCGATCTGGTTGCTTCCGATGAACACGATCAACATGACGATTACGAAGGAGAAGGGCTGCGCTTCGAACTCGGCGAGGCTTCGCCCGAGGGTGCCCGGAAAGAGGGCGGCCAGAATGCGGCTTCCGTCGAACAGCGGAATCGGCAGCAAGTTGAAGACCGCGAGCAGGATGTTGATCGAAAGCACCGTCAGCACGGCCGTCGTCAGGACGGTCGAACTCAGAATGGCCGATCCGAACAACAGCAGCAGCAAGACGCATACGAGCGCCACGGCGATGTTCATCAGGGGGCCCGCGAGGGCGACGATCAGCATGCCCCAACGACCGACCCGCGCTCCGTTCACCGGGACAGGCTTCGCGAAGCCGAATCCGGCGAAGAGCAAGAGTAGGGTTCCGATCGGGTCGAGGTGAGCGGCGGGATTGAGCGAGACGCGCCCGAAGCGGCGCGGCGTGGAATCGCCGAGGCGGTCGGCGGCGTACGCGTGGCCCCACTCGTGCAACGTCAACGACAGCACGAGGCAGGCGGCGACGATGAAGAACGCCAAGGGGTCGGAGAGAAGCAAGCTGATGAGCACGCGGTCATGATACTCAGCGCGGCGGGCTTCGCAAGGTAATCGATAAGCCCGTGCCCGTCAGAAGGGCAGCCAGCTCAAGACGATTTGCAGCGCGTTCCAGATCGGCGACAAGACGAAGGCGAGCACGCCGAAGTACCACGAGGCGAGCCACAGCAGGTACGGCAGGGCGCCTTCGACGGGTCGCAAGCGGGCGCGCACACGCTCTTCCCACGGCCACGCGAAGGCGCGCAGAACGCGCGCTCCGTCGAGGTCGCCGAGGGGCACGAGGAAGTACACGGCGTGCAGCACGGTCGTCACGGCGGCGAGCCGCATGCCTTGCGATACGACGTCGTACGCGGGCGCGATTGCCGCGAGCAGCTGCCGCGCGAGGAGCAGCACGAGCGCGTACGCGAGCAACGCGAGCGGCCCGAGCAGCAACGCTCGCGCGGCGCGCGGCGCCGTGCTCGTCAGGGGCACGGGACGCGGCACGGCGAGCCCCAGCACGAGAAACCACAGCATCCCCGGCACGGTGAGGTGCCGCGCGTTGAAGGCGCCGTACCCTTCTCGAAGCGCGGTGGCGTCGCCGAAACGGGCGAGCGCGTACGTCTGCGTCATCCCGTGCAAGACGAGGCCGACGACGAAGAAGGTCGTGAGGACGAGGGCGATGAGCGGGTCCTGCGCGATGAGGGTGAGCGGCCCGAGCACGGGTCAAGTATGCCGCAGCAAGAAGGCGTTGGCCGCTCGTAGCTCGTCGTCTCGAGATGCCACGAGACCCGCGGTCCGCAGCTGCGCTACGTGCGCGAGAACCGCCCCGACGAGCGGACCGGGCGGCACGCCGAGCGCCAGCACGTCCGCGCCCGTGAGTCCGCCGCGCGGAATCGGGAGGTGCAGCGCGCGGCGCAGCCGCGTCTCGGGAGCGTCGTCCGGGTACGGACGGTCGCTTCGGGCGCGCTGCAAGAGCTTCGAGGCCCGCTCGCCCACGCCCCAAGCAGAGGCCGCGCCGATCGGCTGATGAGCGAGCCACGCGGCGGCGTATTCGATCGGCGTGGCGACGGACGAGGCGTCGAGTTCCAAGAAGGCGTCGGTCGCGTCCTGTCCGAGGAGGGAGGTCGCTTCCCAGCGCCGCAGCGCGCTCAGCACGAGGCCCGGGCGATCCTCTTCGAACACGAGCGGCAGTTCGAGCTTCACGCGAGGCGTCTCGGAGGCGAAGCGGACGGCGTCGGGAACTTGCGCGTATCCCTCGGGCGCCAAGTCGAGGTTCAGGCGGGCGGCGAGGCGTGCGCCGCGCACGAGGCGCGAGGCGTCGTCTCGGAAAGAGGCGTCGTGCAACGGACGAAGGAGCTTGCGGTGAAGGTCGTCGGCGCCTCCGAAGGGATCGAGGAGGCTGTCTCGCCCGAGCTCGAAGGCCATGGCGTTGATCGTGAAGTCGCGTCGAGCGAGGTCTTCGTGCAAGGTGCCGGGACTCGGGTCGGGCGCCGCGCCGGGGTGCTCGTACGCTTCTCGACGCGCGTGAATGAGATCGAGGTGTCGTCCGTCGGGCAAGGTGAGCGTCGCGTTGTCGTACCGCGGGTGGTACACGAATTTCAACGTCGTCGCCTCGGCGAGGCGCTCGACGTTCGCGCCTTGCACGACGACGTCGAAGTCGAGGGGTGTTCGTCCGAGCAGCGCGTCGCGCACGGCGCCGCCGACCAAGGCGACGCGAGCGGGACGCGCGAGGTCGGCAAGTTGTGCGAGAAAGGCTCGGTCGTCGGGCTGCAGGTGCGAGAGAACGGCGTCACGAGACGTCACTGGCGGCGTTGCGACTCCTGCGTGAGGGTCACGGTGATCGTTTGGTTCTGGCCGCCGCGTTTGATTTCGAGTCGCACCTTGTCACCAGGATTGCGCGCGATGAGAGCGGACTGCAAGTCTTCCTGCGCGTTGATGAGCGTGCCGTCGACGGACACGATGACGTCTCCGCCGAGGCGCATCTGCACGTTGCGCGCCGGATTCACGACGCGTGTCCCGCCGCGCAAGCCCGCTTTGGCGGCGGGCGAGCCGGGTGTGACCTGCCCGACGAGGAAGCCCGACGAGGGCAAGTTGTACTGGCGGCGCAGCGCCGAGCTGAGATCGGACAAGTTCGCTGCGTCGACTTCGCCCGTCTGCGGGTCTTGCACCACGATGGCGGCCTGCACCCCGATGAGAGGGCGGCGGATGGTCTCCCCCGCCTGCAGTCTCGGCAGCAGGCGCTTGGCGACGTTGATGGGAATCGCGAAGCCGATGCCCGCGAATTGCCCTTGACCGGTGACGGCGCCCGACGGCGAGATGATTTGCGAGTTGATTCCGATCACTCGACCCGACGAGTCGAGCAGCGGACCGCCCGAGTTGCCGGGATTGATCGCCGCGTCGGTTTGAATGACGCGTTGCGGCACGGCCGTCGGGTCCTCGCTCGTGGGCACGCCCACGGGAACGAGCCGATTGACGGCCGAGACGATGCCTTCGGTGACGGTGAAGTCGAAGTTGAAGGGCGCGCCCATCGCGATGGCCTTCTGGCCGACTTGCACTTGGCTGCTGTCACCGAGCGGAATCGGCTTGACGAGGTTGCTCGGGACGTTCTGCGGCCGAATGAGCGCGAGGTCGTAGGCGGCCGCCGTGCCGATCACGCGCGCCGGATACGTTCGCTGGCCGTTGAGCAGGCGAATCTCGATTTGGGAGGCCTCCCCGACGACGTGATAGTTCGTGAGGATGTCACCCTTGTCGTTGACGAAGAAGCCGGACCCCGCACCCTGCTGAACTTGCTGACGCGGCGCACCGCCGAAGTATTGAGACAAGGGATCTTGGGTGACGGCGACGGACGTGGTTCCGATGTACACGAGGCCCGGTTCGAAGCGCTTGACGATGTCGACGGTGTTGCGCTCGTTCTCCAAGCGGGCGCGGTCCTCGTTGATGGGCGCGGCGCGTTCCTGATTCTGGGTCGTCGAAGGAGACTGAGCGTTGCCGAGCGGAATGGAGTCGCGAAAGATCGTCGCGCCCAGTCCGAGAGCGACGAGGACGGCGAGAACGGTCAGGCCTGGCTTCATGGATTCATTGCACGCGAGCGACATGAAAGACGAAGGCGCGGCAGGATGAGAGTCGCTTCATACTTCTTACTACTTTTAAACTTGCCGTAGCCGAAGCGAAGAATGAGACAAGAAGACGGCATGCTAGGCTGCGGTCATGATCGCGTACGTGATCAATCCAGGCTCCACGAGCACCAAACTCGCCCTCGCACGCATTCAGGGCAGCGAAACCCCCGACTTGCCGGGCAAGTTGCGTGTCACCCTCGAAAAACACGAGGTGAGCCACCCCGACCTCGGTGGCAGCCTCGAGGAACGGCTGCCTCGTGTCCGCGAGCTCGTCGCTCGCGCGACGCGCGATTGGCCCGCGCCGAGCGCGATCGTGGGACGCGGCGGACTTGTCGGTCCCGTCGCCGCCGGAACGTACCGCGTCACGTCGGAACTCGTCGCCTTTTCGCTCGCCTCGCCGTTCGGCGAGCACGCCAGCAATCTCGGCGCGGCCCTCGCCTTCGAGCTCGCGTCCCACCACGGTGTGCCCGCCTTCATCGTCGACCCTCCCACCGTCGACGAGTTGCTGCCCGAGGCGCGCGTGAGCGGCGTGGCGGGAATCGAACGGCAAAGTCGCTTCCACGCCCTCAACGCCCGCGCGGTCGCGCGGCGCGCGGCGCACGAAGTCGGCAAGCGCTTCCAAGACGCGCGCATCGTCGTCGCGCATCTCGGAGGCGGCGTGAGCGTCACGGCCTTCAAAGGCGGGCGGGCCATCGACACGACGGGCGCCTTGCTCGACGAGGGACCGTTTTCACCTCAGCGCGCCGGGACCATTCCCGTGCGTGGCTTGCTCGACCTCGTGTACTCCACGCCCCGTGAAGATTTGGAACGGCGCCTCACGCAGGACAGCGGCCTGAAGGGCCTCACGGGAACGGCCGATTTGCGCGAGTTGGAGCGGCGCGAGCGCACCGATGCCGACGTTCGCCTCGCGATCGAAGCGTTCGTGCACGCGGTCAGCAAGTCGATCGGCGCGTACAGCGCGATTCAAGGCCGACCGGACGCCATCGTCATGACGGGCGGCGTGGCCCGCTGGGAAGCGCTCGTGGACCGCGTCGAAGCGAACGTCGGCTGGATCGCGCCCGTCATGGTCTTCGCGGGTGAGCTCGAACTCGAAGCGCTCGCCGAAGGTGCGGGACGCGTGCTGCTCGGCGTCGAAAGCGCGCACGAGTGGAAGCCCCGCGAGCGCGTCTGAAAGAACGCTTTGCTCGGTTCTCCGCGACGAACTACCCACGGCGCCTCACACCCTTGATACAGTGCCCTCGATGACGAGCATCGACTTTCGCACCATCGAGCCGCTGAAATCCATCAGCGGTGTCGTGGACCTCGCGCGCCTCATCGCGAACGTGCGGGGCCCCAAACGTGTCGCCGTGGCCGCCGCCGCCGATCCGCACGTTCTGTCCGCCGTGCACGAGGCCCGCATCGAAGGTCTCATTCGTCCTATCCTCTTCGGCGACCCCGACAAGATCGCCGCCGCCGCGCGGGAAGTGGGGCTCGACCTCTCCAAGGTGGACGTGCGGCCCGCCGCGAACAACGACGCCGCCGCCGAAGCGGCCGTGAAGACCGTGTCGAGCGGCGAGGCCGACATCCTCATGAAGGGGCTGTTGGACACGGCGGTGCTGCTCCGCGCCGTTCTCAACAAAGAGTGGGGGCTTCGCACCGGCAGGCTCCTTTCGCACGTTCTCGCTTACGACGTGCCCGGCGCGGACTTCGGCCGACTCTTTTTCATGTCCGACGGTGCCATGAACATCGAGCCCGACCTCAAGGCGAAGATCCAAATCGTCGAGAACGCCGTGACGGTCGCGCACGCCGTCGGCATCGACCAGCCGAAGGTGGCGATGCTCGCCGCCGTGGAGGTGGTGAATCCCGACATGAGCACCGCCGTCGATGACGCGATCATCTCCAAGATGGGCGACCGCGGCCAAATCAAAGGCGCCCTCATCGACGGGCCGCTCGCACTCGACAACGCCGTGAGCGAGCACGCCGCGCACATCAAGAAGATCAACTCGCCCGTAGCAGGCAAGGCGGACATCCTCGTCGTGGACGACATCGACGTCGGCAACGTCTTCTACAAGACCCTGGTGTACTTCGCGAGGGCGCGCGTGGCGGGCATCATCATGGGCGCGAAGGCACCGATCGTTCTCACGAGTCGCGCCGACTCGGAGGAGGCGAAATTCTACTCCGTCGCGCTCGCGTGCGTCCTCGCGGAGCGGCTGCAGTTCGTCTGATGGCCAAGGGAGCGCGCCGCCAGCATCGACCCGCCACGCCTTTGAGAGCGACGAGCATGTGGCGGGTCGATCAAGTGTTTTTGACGTACAAAGGTGGACGCGTCGAAGTCGTCGCCAGCCTCGTGAACGACGACGGCGGCCTGCGCAACCTCTCCGTCATCGCGCCCACGAAGGACCCGAAGGAAGCCGTGGAGCACGCCGCGCGCTTCATCGCCGGGAAAGGCAACGTGTACCGCGCGTGGGGCGCGCGCATTCGCTGGGCCAAGCAGCAGGCCAGCACCGAGCAGGACGCCCTCATCCGCGATCTGCACCTCGAGGAGGCGTTTTTGGAAGCTTTCGAGGAAACGCTCGACGAGGTGCGCGACCGGATGCGCTGACGTTCTTCAGAGGTCTTGTGCTTCGAGCTTCGCCCAGCGCTGCGGAACGACTTCGCGCAGCCATTCCACGGGATCGTCGGTGTTCGTCCCGGGCGTGAAGAGCTTGCCGACGCCGAGTTCCTCCAACTTCGGCAGGTCCTGGTCAGGAATGATGCCGCCGCCGAAAAGGATGACGTCCTGCGCGCCGCGTTCTTGCAAGAGGGCCTTGACTTCACGAAAGTAGTGCATGTGCGCTCCCGATAAGACCGAGAGGCCGATGGCGTCCACGTCTTCTTGCAAAGCGGCGTTCACGATCATCTCGGCCGTTTGCCGCAAGCCCGTGTAGATGACTTCCATCCCGGCGTCGCGTAACGCGCGGGCGATGACCTTGGCGCCCCGGTCGTGCCCGTCCATGCCGGGCTTGGCGATGAGAACGCGAATCGGACGTGAGTGGGAAGTTGTCATGACGACGTCATTGTAAAGCCGAACGACCGTTAGTGAAGTCACCGACGTGAAGTTTCGGTCGGTGGAACGTTCCCGCGTGCCACGTGGTCTCCGAAGCTCCTCCATAAGTCGGCTGCGAGGTTCGCCGCCACGTTCGATACGGTCCGACTTGCAAGCCTCGAAGCTTCAGGCGCGGCGTCGTCCCCGCCGTCGCTTCGTGTGAAGCGGGCGTTGGACGACTCGGTCATGCGATGCGCGTCAGGACAGCCAGTTCGCGTGCGAGGTTGTGTCGGGCCGGACCTTCCAACACAACGAACAGGCTCGTCGTTTGATACAGGCGGTCACGAGCCAGAAATTCTTCGAGCACTCGCCCGCGTCCCGCACGATACTCCTCGTCGGGAACCCAGGCGTACTCTCGGCGAATGGCGCGGGCATAGACGTCGTAACGCTCGCTCGGACTGCCCAAGATGGCGAGGTCCGCGTCGAGCAGGGCGCGCGTGTCAGGATCGTGCGTCGGGCCGTGACGCTTCGTCGCCAGAATCAGGGCGGCGACCTTTTCGACGCGCTCGAACGCTAAACCCGACTTTGAAAGGTTCGCCACGGCGAGGTCCGCGCTTCGTTCCTCGTTGTCGCTCGCACGAGAATCGTACACGGCGTCGTGAAACCACGCGGCGAGCGTCACGGCGAGCGGGTCCTGCAACGGCAAGCGGTCGAGCGCGTTCAGAACATCGAGGACATGAGAGAGATCGTGGTACGCCCGGTGCGGTTCGGCGTAGCGGGCCACGAGTTCGGCGAACAATTCCGGTTGGCGACCGAGTCGTGACTCGACGTCCATCCAGCGGGATCGCGCGTCCGTCATATGCACCTTGTCAGCTTAACGCGCTCCACGTCGCTATAATCCTGCCATGACGCGTGTGTTCTCCGGCATTCAGCCGACGGGTGACATCCACATCGGCAATTACTTCGGTGCCGTGCAAAATTACGTGAAACTCGGACAACAGTTCGGCAAGGACGCCATCTACTGCATCGTGGATTTGCACGCCTTGACCAATCCCGCCGCTTACGACCCGGCCCTGCTCACGCAACGCACGCACGAGGCGACGCTCGTGAACATGGCGGCGGGCCTCGACCCCGAGAACGTGATCCTGTTCGTTCAAAGCCACGTGCGTGACCACGTGGAACTGGGCTGGATCTTCACGACGCTCACCCCGGTCGGGGAACTCGAGCGCATGACGCAGTACAAGGACAAGGCGAGCACCCTCGAGAGCGTCCCGGCGGGCCTCTTGATGTACCCGGTGCTGCAAGCGGCGGACATTTTGCTGTACAAGGCAGACACGGTGCCCGTCGGCGAGGACCAAGAGCAGCACATCGAGCTCACCCGAGAAGTCGCGCGGCGCTTCAACAACACCTTCGGCGCGACGTTCCCCGAACCGAAGTCAGTGCACGCCAAAAACGCGCTTCGCGTGCCGGGCATCGACGGGCAAGGCAAGATGAGCAAGTCGAAGGGCAACACCATCGGCGTGCTCGAAGACATGGAGAGCATTTGGCAGAAGGTGCGGCCCGCACCGACCGATCCGGCGCGCGTTCGGCGGTCGGATCCCGGCGATCCCGACAAGTGCCTCATCGGCGATTATCACAAGCTGTTCAGCGACGACGAGACCATCGTGAAGGTCTACGAGGGCTGCCGCACGGCGGGCATCGGTTGCGTGGACTGCAAGAAGATGTTGATGCCGGGCGTCGAGCGCACCCTGGTGCCGATCCAAGACCGAGCGTCGGCGTTGCGGCGCGACTCGGACGCGGTGCGAGGCGCGTTGGAGCGCGGCGCGAACGAGGCGCGCGCGATTGCCGAGCGCACGATGAGCGAAGTGAACGATAAGGTGGGCTTTTACCGCCTCGGTCGACTCGCCGAGACGACCGCCTCGACGAAGTGACGATCCTTCAAGCCGACTTTCCTAGAGCCGACGTACCGCAGGCGACGTGGGTCGAGTTGCCCGCGTTTCGCGGCACGCTGCTCGAACTCGCGTCCGCTTTGCGGAGCGGGCGTGTGCCGCCCGAGGACGTGCCGTTGCTGGACCTCACGCGGCGCGTCCTCGCCCGCGTGGAAGCTCTGCGAGCGGCGCAGCCCGACGCGGCTTGCGAGGTGTTGCCCCTTCTCGCAGGTGTGATCGCCTTGAAGGCGAAGCTGCTCCTGCCGCCCGCGCCGACCCCTGAGGATTTCGACGACGAGGGCGAGGGGGATTTCTCGAACGACGTGACGAGCGGCGTGGAAACCTTGGCGGATCTCGACGCCCTCGTGAGCTTTCTGCAAGCACGCCGCGTGGAACGTGCGGGTGTGGTGGCGGCGCGGCCGCTCGACCTCGGCTTGCCGAGGCGTGAACGCAAGGCGCCGCCCGGTACGCTCGCGAAGCTCGTGAAGGCGGCGCGCGCGGCGGTTCGCGACGTGACGGTGCCGCTTCTCGCGCACGACCGCACCACCTTGCGCGACGCCCTCGTGTCGCTTCGGGCGTACGCGACGCGCTTGAGACGCTTCGTCTTCGGCGCCATCACCGTGCACGACTGGGCAGAGCGCACGACGTACTTCACGGCGCTTTTGGAGGGCGTCAAGGACGGCGAGTTCGAGGTGACGCAGGAAGCGCCGTTCGGGCCGATCGAGGTGGAGACGCGTTCCGTGCGAGACGACGCCCACGAGCCGGACGTGCGCGCGGCGGACGCGACTTCTTCGACTTGAGGTCGCGAATTCGGCCGATCACTGTTCGAGGACGTCGATTCCCGCTTCGCGCGCCCGTTGCGGTGCCGTGTCGACGCCTTGCCCGACGATGCGCATCACGAAGCGGCGGTGGCCGTCCTTGTGGCCGACGGTGGCGAGCGAGATGATGTTGCTGGGCTGCACGACCGACGTGGCGCGTGCGAGGCTGCCCGGCACGTCGGGCATGACGAAGGTGAGGCGGCGCCCGCCTTCCTTCAGACCCATGATTTCGATGAACGCGCGCAAGATATCGGTGATGGTGATGATGCCCGAGACGTGTCCGAAGTCGTCGAGAACCGGCATTCCGCCGACGTCGTGTTCTTGCATGCGCAGGGCCGCGTCCTCCATGTACTCGCCTTCGACGGCGGTAACGACGGGCCTCGCCATGACTTCCGACACGGTGAGCTTGGACAGCAAGTAGTTGAGCTCCCACACGCTGAGGGTCGTGGCCTTGCTCGGCATGGCGTCCTTGAGGTCCTTGCGCGTGACGATTCCGATCAAGCGTCCGCCCTCCATCACGGGCAGACGGCGAAACCCTCGCTCCTTGAGAATCTTGAGGGCGTCGAGGACCGCCGTGTCGGGCGTGACGGTCACAGGATTCGCGGTCATCCAATCGCGTACGAGCATGCGGCCATCTTAGCCGAGGACCGGTGACCCCCTCGCACAGCAGCTGACGAGCTTCTGAAATCAAGTTCACAATGCTCAAAAAGTGCGTGCTAAACTCGCCCTCATGAAAGTCGCCAAGTTGCTGCCTCTCGCCGCCGCCACGGGCCTCGCGCTCGTGACGCTCGCCCCGCACGCCCAAACCGCGGCGCCGCAAAAAATCGGTTTCGTCAACGTGGAAGCGGTGTACAACGCTCACCCGGGCTGGGCCACCTTCCAAAAAGCCCGAACGGACGCGGCCGCGAAGCTCAAGCCGACCGAGGACCAAATTCGCGCGCTTCAGGCGAAGGGAACCAACATCTCCGCGCAAGAGCGTCAGACGCTCGACACGCTCGTCAAGACGTACCAAAGCACGCAGCAGCAGCTCACGGACGACATCAACAAGCGCCTCTCCCCCATCGACGAAGACGTCAACAAGGCGATCGCGGCCACCGCGAAATCGCAGGGCTTCACGGTCGTCATGAACCGCGCGGTCGCGGCGAGCAGCCAACTCGTGATTTACGCCGACGAGCAGACGACCGACTTCACGCAAGCGGTCGTTAACCAGATCAAGAAGTAATTCGAGTCGTTCGCTCAGTCCGGGTGGATACATTCGGAGGCCGGAGCGGCGATTTCGCCCCTCGCTCGGGGAAATGCTCGCATCGTCACCCCCGCCGCTCGCGGGGGTGCGTTTTTAGGAGGACTTATGAACATCAATTCGAACTCGGTCAAGAACAACGTTTGGAAAGTCGGACTGCTCGGACTGCTCGCCTCACCGCTGCTTCTGCTGACGGGACCGCACGCGCAGCAACGCGCGGCGACGCGCGTCGCGATCGTGGACGTCGCGCGCGTCGTGGCGGCCGCGCCGGGTGGCGCGAGTTACGCGGCGCTGCGCAAGGAAGCGGACGCGAACCTTCAAAAGCAGGCGCAGAAAGTTCAAGGCTTGCAGCAGAAGGTCGCTTCGAACACGGCGACCGCGAAGGATCGGACGGACCTCGACGCGGCGGTCAAGGCGTTCAACACGTCCTCGGCGAATTACAAGAAGCAGTTGGAGCAGAAGTTCGCGCCCGTCGCGAGCACGGTCAACACCGCCATCAAGAACGCGGCGAGCGCGCAGGGCTTCGCCATCGTGCTGGACTCCAACGTCGCGAAGACCACGGGCCTCATCGTCTACGCGGACACGAAGACCGTGGACCTCACGCAAGCCGCGCTCAACCGGCTCAAGAAGTAAGGCGATTCAGTAGAGTTTGCCGATCGATTCGGCGTCCTCGCGCCCTTCGAGCGTCTGCTCGGAGGGCCGTTCGCGTTCATCGTCGTGCTCGAGCCGTTCGCGCACTTCGCGCAGCACGTCCGACTTCATCAAGAAGCCGTTGTCAGGCTGCGGAAAGGCGCCCTCGCGCACTTCGCGTGCGTACGCCTCAAGGGCCGCGGTCGCGTCGCGGCCAAGTTCCGCGTAGCGTTTGGCGAGTTTCTTGTGCTCCTCGTACACGCCGAGCAAGTCGTGGTAGACCAGCACCTGACCGCGGCAATCGGGACCCGCGCCGATGCCGATGGTCGGCACGCGCAGGCGTTGGGTCACGAGCCCCGCGAGTTTGTTCGGCACGGCTTCGAGTACGACCGCGAAGGCACCTGCCGCCTCGACGTCTCGCGCTTCACGCAGAATGCGAAGCGCGTGCTCGACGGTCTTGCCCTGAACCTTGAGGCCGCCGAGGCTCGTCGCCGTCTGAGGCGTGAGGCCGACGTGCCCCATGACGGGAATGCCGTTGCGGCTCAGCACCCGCACGACCTCCAGGATCTCGGGCGTCGCTCCCTCGACTTTCACGGCGTCCGCGCCCGACTCTTGAATGAGGCGCACGGCCGCTTCGCGCGCGCGCTTGAGGCCGGTGTGGTACGTCCCGAAGGGCATGTCAGCCACGAGAAAGGTGTTCGGCGCGCCTCGACGGGCCGCCTTGGCGTGATGCACGATGTCGTCGAGGGTGACTTGCGTCGTGCTTTCATACCCCAAGACGACGTTGCCGAGACTGTCGCCGACGAGGATGATGTCGACGCCCGCCCGTTCGGCATGCGCCGCCCCGGGGTAATCGTAGGCAGTCACCATGACGATCTTGTCATCATGGTGCAGAAAGTCGGGGATGGTCTTCTTCGGGCGGACGCTCATGCGCTTCAGCATAGACCTCCGCTCGCCGCGAGAAAGCTGTTTCGCTCCTAGGCCACTTGGCTCAGACGCCCTTCACGGCGCCCCAGTGCTCCATCACGAAGTAGATCACCCAGCCCGTCGCGGCGACGTACAGCCACACGGGCACCGTCCAGCGCACCCAGGCGCGGTGGCGGTCGAAGTACGAACGAGCGGGAGGCGTGCCGATCGCCTGCAAGTTCCCGGCGGCTCTCAGGCCCCTCCACGCGTTGAGCACGGCCATGATCGCCAAAGGCAAGTTGAGCGCGGCGAGGATGGTGTGGGAAATCAAGACGGCGAAGTAGGCGCCGCGCCACGCGTCGGGGCCGACGTAATGCTTGCTGTAGCCGATTCCGATGCGCCACAGGTAGAAGACGATGAACACGGTGGCTAGGCTGGAGGCAGTCAGCATGGCCCGCATGTGCCACTCGCGCTCACCGCGTTTGATGAATACCACGCCTGCGAGCAGCGCGAGGCCGCTGAGGACGATCGTCATGACCGACAAGAGGCTGAGGGTCTCGCCAAAAGAGCTCATGTGGCATTCAGTATGAATGTTTTTGCCGTTCTGGAGCGGGGACGTTTGTACTGAAACTCGCCCTTCGGACGGTCCTAGAATTGCGTTACACTGCGCTCAGGACGGTCGGCGGGGCCGACCGTTTGTCGTGAGCTCACCCGCCGCGAACGTGCCGCGTGGCGACCTCGGGCAGTGCGCAGTGTGGTTTTGAAGGAGCGCGAGAAGGAGAACATGTTGAAAGCACGTCGGAGTTCGGAGAAGGCGCTGCTCACGTTCGCGTGGGGTGCGCTCGTCTACACCGTCCTCGTCATTCTCTGGGGCGCGGTCGTGCGCATCGCCGGGGCGGGCGCGGGGTGCGGCGATCACTGGCCGCTGTGCAACGGTGCCGTCGTGCCGCCCACGCCGACCGTGCAGACCCTCATCGAGTTCAGCCACCGCCTCACGAGCGGTTTGTCGGGCTTCGTGGCGCTCGTCCTCGTGGTGTGGGTCTTTCGCGCTCGTCCGAAAGGCGACCCGGCGCGGCTCGGCGCCGCAGCTTCGCTCGTCTTGCTGGTGTTCGAAGGCCTCGTGGGCGGGCTGCAAGTGCGGCTGGGTTGGACGGCGGACAGCACCCATCCCGGGCGCGGCTTCATTCAAGGCGTGCACCTTGCCAACACCTTCTCCTTGATCGCGGCGTTCGCGCTTACCATCCATTGGCTGCGCGGCGCGCCCCTCGTGCGTCTGCGTGGTCAAGGCTGGTGGAGCGTCGGCGTCGTGTCCACACTCGTCGGCGTGCTGGCGCTCGGCATGGCAGGCGCCGTGACGGCGCTCGGCGACTTGCTGTACCGCCCCACCGGAAGCACACCGCTCGACACGCTGCGTTCGGACTTCTCCGCCACGGCGACGTTCTTCGAGCAGTTGCGCGTCGTGCATCCTGTCTTGGGCGTCCTCGTGTGCGCGGGCCTCTTCGTCTTGGCGCGCACGGCGATGGCGCGGCGCCCCTCGGCGGACGTCGCGCGGTGGAGCGCGGCCGTGACCGCGCTGATCATCTCGCAAGGCTTCGTCGGTTTTCTCAACGTGGCGCTCAAGGCGCCGAACTGGCTGCAACTTTCGCATTTGCTGTTCGCCTGTCTGCTGTGGCTGGCGACGGTGCTGCTGGGTTACAACGTGCTCGCCGCGTCTTCCCGCTCGTCCGCGCCTTCGCGCGCTTCCAAGGAGGTGACCGCTTGACGGTGCTCGTCGCCGACCAAGCCACGTGGCGTGACTACCTCGCGCTCACGAAGCCGAAAGTCATCAGTTTGCTGCTCTTCACGACCATCACCGCGATGTTCATGGCGGCGCACGGGACGCCCGACGTGCTGCTCCTGCTCGCCGTTTCGCTCGGCGGGTACGCCAGCGCGGGCGCGGCGGGCGTGTTCAACATGATCATCGACCGGGACATCGACCATCGCATGGCGAGGACGCGCGCTCGGCCGACGTCCAGCGGTAAGATCTCCACACGCGACGCGTTCGTGTTCGGAGCGGTGCTCGCCGTGGGCAGCTTCTTGTTGCTGTGGATCGCCGCCAACTTCCTGACAGCCGTGCTGAGCCTCGCGGGTCTGCTCACGTACGTCGTCGTGTACACGATGGTGCTGAAGCGCACCACGTGGCACAACATCGTGATCGGCGGCGCGGCGGGTTGCTTTCCACCTCTCGTGGGGTACGCGGCGGTCGCCGGACACCTCGACCTCTTCGCGTGGTATTTGTTCGCGATCATCTTCTTTTGGACGCCCGTTCACTTCTGGGCGCTCGCGCTGATGATCAAAGAGGAGTACCGCGAAGTCGGCGTGCCGATGTTGCCCGTCGTGCACGGCGACAAGTTGACGGTCGTGCAGATCGGCCTTTACGCCATTCTCACGGTCGTGCTGAGCGTGCAACCGCTGTTGTTCGGCGCGGTGTCGTGGATCTACGTGCTCACGGCGCTCGCCTCGGGCTTCTTGTTGCTGCAGGGGTCGTGGCGGCTGTGGGTCTACTACCGCGAGCACGGTTCGGTGACGCGCGCGGCGTGCGTGGGCTTGTACAAGTACTCCATGCTGTATCTCGCCATCTTGTTCTTGGCGGGCGCGATCGACCGCGCCTTGCTGAGTTGACCTGCGAGGGTCGCTCCACGGAGGGCTCGACTTGATTTTCTCTTCACCGCGAGGGACTCCCACGAAATGGCAAAACGACCTACACTGATGAGCGTTAGAAAGGAGACATGTTGAACATTTCCCACCGACTTTCCGCGCCGACATGGCATCGAGGGCTGGCCTTGACGCTGCTGAGTCTCGGCGTGGCGCTCGCTCAACAGACCGGGGGGCGTGGAGATACGGTCTCCAAGCACACGGTCACGTTGGCTGACATGAGCTCGCAGTACAACCGCGAAGTGTTGTGGATGAGCATTCCGGCCATCGTGATGTCGATCATCATCTTCATCGGCGTGTCGGCGGCCTTGTTCTACAGCGTGTGGAAGTTCCGCGAGCGCAAGGGCGACACGCGCGAACCCTCGCAGTTCCACGGCAACAACACGTTGGAAGTCGTTTTGATCGCCGTGCCGTTCGTCATCATCACGGTGCTCGCCGTGCTGACGGCCCGCACCATGGCGCGCGTGAACACGGTCTCGGCAGAAGCCGAGCGCGTGCAAGTGTACGCCGCGCAGTTCTGGTGGAATTTCGAGTACCCCACGCACGGTGGGATCCGCAACGGCAACGAGATGGTGGTGCCCGCCGGTCAGCCCTTGCAACTCGAAGTCACGGCGCGTGACGTCATGCACGGATTTTGGGCTCCCAACCTCGGTGGTCAGCGCATGAACATTCCCGGGCACACGTCGACGTACTCGATCGACACGACGCGCGAAGGCGTCTACCAGGGGAATTGCTCGCAGCTTTGCGGCGCGTCTCACGCCAACATGCGCTACAAGGTCATCGCGCTTCCGCAAGATCAGTACAGCCGCTTCGTGGCCGCCGCTCAGGCGTTCAAGGCGCCGGAGCCCGCGCCCGGCTCGGCCGAGGAGCGCGGCTACCAAATCTTCGCCAACGGCAAGGAAGGTCAACCTGCCTGCCAAAACTGCCACCGCGTGCAAGGAACGCCCTTCAACGGGGCGGCAGGCCCGGACCTCAGTTACTTCGGGTCGCGCTACACCTTGGGCGCCGGGATGTGGGAAGGCGAGGCGCGTCAACGCGAGTTGCCGCTGTGGCTCAAGAACTCGCCGGGCGTGAAGCCGGGCAGCTTGATGCCCGCTTATCCCAAGCTCAACGACCGCGACATCGGCGACCTCGTCGCTTACCTCGATTCTCTCAAGCTTCCCGAAGACGCCGCGTACTACAGCTGGGAAACGAAGCGTTTCAAGGTCCCCGAGCGCTAAGGAGTGTCCTGAACCATGGCAGTTATCGCACCCCAACCGTCTCGCGCACGCCCGTCGATCATCAGCGTGCTTTGGGACTACATGACGACGACCGATCACAAGAAGATCGGCATTCTCTACCTCCTTACCTCCGTGATCGGCTTCGCCCTCGCCGGCGTCTTGGCGATGGCAATTCGTCTGCAGCTCGCGGTGCCCAACAACACCGTCTTGGTTGGTCAGACGTACAACGAGGTTCTGACGGCGCACGGCGCGCTCATGATCTTCTTCTTCTTAATTCCCGCGGGCCTGTTCGGCTTCGGGAACTTCCTGCTGCCCCTGCAACTCGGCGTTCGTGACGTCGCCTTGCCGCGCCTCAACAATTTCGCGGTGTGGCTGTTCGTCTTCTCGGCGATTTTGCTCGTCACGTCGTTGTGGAACGGCGGCGGTCCGGGCGTCGGGTGGACCTTCTACTACCCGCTGTCGGTCACGCAGCAAGGCACGAGCATCGAAACCCTGATGATCGCCTTGATCCTCAACGGGATCGGTTCGCTGCTGGGATCGGCGAACTTCGCGGCCACGATCCTCAACTTGCGCGCGCCCGGCATGGGGTTGTGGAAGATGCCCATCTTCACGTGGAGCATCTTCGCGACGGCGATCCTTCAGCTGCTGTCGCTCGGCGGTCTGACGGCAGCGTCCCTCGTGACGTACATGGAACTCAAGATGGGCCTCACGATGTTCAATCCTGCCATCGGCGGGGTGCCCATCTTGTTCACGCAGTTCTTCTGGTTCTACTCGCACCCCGCCGTGTACGTGATGTTGTTGCCGTACCTGGGGATCGCGGCGGAAATCGCTTCGACCTTCTCACGCAAGCCGCTGTTCGGCTACCGCGTGATGGTGTACTCCCTCATGGGAATCACGCTCGCGTCGCTCCTCGTGTGGGTACACCACATCTTCGCCGTCGGCTTGCCGCAATCGTGGCAATTCGCGTTCGCACTGTTCACCCTCATCGTGGCGGTTCCGACGGGCGTCAAGATCTTCAACATCATCGGCACGATGTGGGGCGGTCGCCTCATGATGCGCGCCCCGCTGTACTGGCTGATCGGCTTCGTCTTCAACTTCCTCGTGGGCGGCATCACGGGCGTGTCGCTCGGGATGGTGCCGTTCGATTACCAAGTCACGAATTCCTACTACATCGTGGCGCACTTCCACAACGTCATGATGTTCGGCACGGCCTTCATGGTCTTCGCGGGCTTGTACTACTGGTGGCCGAAGATGACGGGCCGCTTCATGGACGAGCGCCTCGGGAAGATGCACTTTTGGCTGTTCATGATCGGTTCGTGGGTGACGTTCCTGCCGCAATACCTGCTGGGCCTGCTCGGCATGCCGCGCCGCTACTACACGTACCCTGACACGAACACCTTGTGGAACGAGCTCAACTTGATTTCGTCCATCGGCGTGCTCTTCTTGGCGGCCGGAACGATCGTGATGCTATGGGCGATGTTCGCGAGCTTCCGCAAGCCCGCCACGCTCGGCCCCAACCCTTGGGGCGGTTACACGCTGGAGTGGACGGCCGCTTCGCCGCCCGCCGCGTACAACTTCGCGCACGACTTCCCCCGTACCTTCCCGACCGAGCGTCCGCTGTACGACTGGGAACAGCAAGGCATGAAGCTCAAGCCGGTGGACCCCGCGTCGATTCACTTGCCGCAAAGCAGCTTCTGGCCGTTCAGTTCGGCGTTGGCCCTGCTCATCACAGGCTACGGGCTCAGCCACGGCTGGATGAACTCGGGCTTCCGTTCGCTTCCCGACGCCATCAACACGATCGCGCTCTACGGCGGCGCCTTGTACTTGGTGTACTCGCTGTTCCGCTGGGCGGGCACCTTCGAGTACGACGTGCCGGTGCATCACCATCACCTCACGAAGTACAACAACGGCTTCTTGGGAATGGCGTGGTTCATCATCTCGGAAGTCAGCCTCTTCGGCGTGCTGATCGCCGGGTACGTGTACCTTCGCGTCACGGGAAACGCCGTGCCGCCCGTGGATCGTCCGGCCATCTGGCTGGCGGCCGTGAACACCTTCTTGCTGGTCGCGTCGTCCTTCGTGATTCACCAAGCGGAGCAAGATCACCACAAGCACAAGTACACGCGCTTCCGCCTCGGGTTGTTCATCACGCTGCTGCTGGGCTCGCTGTTCTTCTTGATCCAGACGTACGAGTTCGTGCACTTCGGCTCGGAAGTCGATTGGCGTCAGAACTTGTGGACCTCGTGCTTCTTCCTGCTCGTCGGTCTGCACGGTCTGCACATCATCATCGGTGGAGTCGGCGTCGCCATGGCGTACTACCAAGCGATGACGGGCAAGATCGACAAGTACAACCACGGTTCGATCGAACCCGCCTCTTTGTACTGGCACCTTGTCGACGTGGTATGGATCGGCATTCTCGCTCTGTTCTACATCTGGTAGCGTTCGCCGCTTCCGTCACCCCCGGTCAAAAGCCGGGGGTGTTTTTGTTAGGCTTCTGATCATGCCCTCTCCCCTGTTCATCGTGGACGCCTTCACCTCCGAGCCATTTTCCGGCAATCCCGCCGCCGTCGTGCTGCTCGACGCGCCGCGCGATGACGCTTGGCTGCAGCTCGTCGCACGCGAGATGAACTTGTCCGAGACGGCGTTCGTGGCGCGCGAAGGCGAAGCGTGGCGTCTGCGGTGGTTCACGCCGCAAGCGGAGGTGAAGTTGTGCGGACACGCGACGCTCGCGACGGCGTACGTGCTGTGGAAGCAAGGCCGCTTGCCGCTCGACGAGGCGGCCGAGTTCGAGACGCTCAGCGGTCGCCTCACCGCCACGCGAGTCGGCGAGGAGATCGAGCTCGACTTTCCCGCCGAAGTCGCAGAGCCGTGCGAAGCGCCGTCCGGGTTGCTGGAGGCGTTGGGCGTGCGAAGCGTTCGCTTCGTGGGTTGGACGGGCGTGCGCTTTTTCGTGGAAGTAAACGAGGCGAGCAAGGTGCGCGCCTTGCAGCCCGACTTCGCCGCCTTGCGAGCGACCGTCCCGGGCCGCGCGATCGTCACGGCGCGATCGGACGACGCGCGCTTCGACATGGTGTCACGCTACTTCGCGCCGGGAATTGGAGTCGATGAGGACCCCGTGACGGGCAGCGCACACTGCGCGCTCGGCCCGTACTGGATGGAGAAGCTCGGGAAGGCAGACCTCGTGGGGTATCAAGCGTCCGAGCGTGGCGGGCAAATCGAGGTCGGCGTTCGTGGCGGCCGAGTGAAGTTGCGCGGACGGGCCGTGACGGTCGTGCGAGGCGAACTGCAGGTGTGAGCGCGCACGTGAGGACACTTGACTCGTGAAGAAACGCTAACTTGACGCCATGCCTCGTGTCGTGACCGCCTTCCTCCTCGTCGTCGCCCTCGTGCTCGGGGGGGTGCTCGCCTTCCGCGCCTTCGCCAAGCCGCTCGGAGGCACCACGGTCGACGCGAGGCCGCTCGTGCCCGTCGAGCAACTCGTGGCCGACGACGGAAAGCCCGCGCGCCTGTCGGATTCGAACGGGCAGACACGCCTCGTGTTCTTCGGCTTCACGCGCTGCCCCGACGTCTGCCCGACGACCATGGGCGTGCTCGCTCGGGCGTACGAGGCTCTCAACGAGCAGCAGCGGCAGCAGCTCAAGGTCGTGTTGATTACGGTGGATCCGCAGTTCGACACGCCGCCGCAGCTTCGGTCGTACCTCGACAAGTTCGACAAGGACTTCGTCGGGCTCACGGGCGCGCCGAGCGCGCTCGAAGCGACGCGCAAGGGATTTTACATTTACTCGGTACCTTCGGGTCCCGGCGCGTTCACGCACGGAGACGCGGTCGCGGTGCTCGACCGTACGGGACGAATGCGGCGCGTGTACAGCCAAGACGAAGTCAGCGGCGGCGTCTTGACGGCGGACTTGCCGCGCCTCGCGAGCGGGCGCTACTGATGAAATGCTGAATCCCTGGCTTTTATTTCGCATATAGCGTAACATGGGCATTATGGAGCAAGACGTCGCCCTGCGCCCGAAGACCCTCGACGAGTACGTCGGCCAAGAGCGCCTCAAGGAGAAGCTCAAGGTGTACCTGCAAGCGGCGAAAGGTCGTCGTGAAGCCCTCGATCACACCTTGCTGTTCGGCCCTCCGGGCCTTGGCAAGACGACGCTTTCGCACATCATCGCCTACGAGATGGGCGTCAACATCAAAGTCACCTCCGGCCCCGCCATCGAGAAGCCCGGCGACCTCGCCGCGATCCTGACGAACTCGCTCGAAGAAGGCGACGTGCTGTTCATCGACGAGATCCACCGTCTCGGCCGCGTCGCCGAAGAGCACCTTTACCCGGCGATGGAGGACTTCAAGCTCGACATCGTCCTCGGTCAGGGGCCCGCCGCGCGCACCATCGAGTTGCCGCTTCCGCGCTTCACGCTCATCGGCGCGACGACGCGGCCCGGCCTCATCACGGCGCCGATGCGCAGCCGCTTCGGCATCATCGAGCATTTGGAGTACTACACGCCGCAAGAACTCGCGCTCGGCCTCATGCGCGACGCGCGTCTCAGCGGGTACGGCATCGCCGAGGAAGCGGCCTTGGAGATTGGGGCGCGTTCGCGCGGCACGATGCGCATCGCGAAGCGTTGGCTGCGCCGCGTGCGCGACTACGCCGAAGTCGCGGGCGAAAAGGAGGTTTCGCTGGAGCGCGCGCACGACGCTCTCGACAAGCTCGGCATCGACTCGGCGGGACTCGACGAGCGCGACATCAAGATGCTCGAGGCGATGATCCACCGCTTCTCCGGCGGTCCGGTCGGAGTCGACACCCTCGCGACCGCCCTCTCCGAAGATGCCAACACCATCGAGGACGTGTACGAGCCGTACCTCATCCAGCTCGGCTTCGTGAAACGCACTCCGCGCGGACGCGTGGCGACCGCGCACGCGTACGTACACCTCGGCCTGCCCGTTCCCTTCGACGAGTACGACCCTCGTTTCTTGGCGAACTGAATCTCAAGAAAATACGCCGTCGCCCCTACCACCACTCTTGGCGATGTACTACACTGAGGGTCCTACCGCACCGCGCGGAGTGACCCTCAGCTTTCTTTCGTGTCGTGCGATCCAAGTACGGCGCGCTTCGTTTGGTGTCCGCATGAGTAGCAAGGAAGAAATCCGCGCACGCCTCTCGATCGCCGATGTCGTCGGCGAATACGTGCGCCTCACTCCGGCCGGGACCGGGCGCATGAAGGGATTGTGTCCGTTCCACAAGGAAAAGACGCCGTCTTTTCAAGTGGACACCGCGCAAGGCTACTTCTACTGCTTCGGATGCAAGGCGGGCGGCGACATCTTCAACTTCCTGATGCGCGTCGAGAACCTCGCCTTCGGAGACGCCATGCGAAAGCTCGCTGAGAAGGCGGGCGTGGCCGTCGAGACGCGCGGCGGCGAGCGGGAAAAACGCGACTTGTACGACGTCAACGCTTTCGCGCTCGCCTACTTCCGCGAGCACTTGAGCGGCGAAGGCGAGGCTTACTTCGCCTCGCGCGGCTTGACGCCCGAAACGATCGAACGCTTCGAGCTCGGCTTCGCTCCGCCGGGCTGGGACGGTCTGTTGAAGCGGGCGAAGGCGCGCGGCTTCACGGAGCGCCAACTGCTGGAGGCGGGGCTCCTCTCCGAAAATCCCGAGTCGGGCCGCTTGTACGACCGCTTTCGCGGGCGCGTCATGTTCCCGATTCGCGATCACCTCGGGCGCCTCGTCGGCTTCGGAGGGCGCGTCCTGGGAGACGACAAGCCGAAGTACCTCAACTCGCCGGAAACCGAGGTGTTCAAGAAGGGCGAACTGCTCTACGGCTTCGACAAGGCGCGCGTCGCGGCCCAGAAGAGCGGCGAACTCGTCGTCGTCGAAGGGTACATGGACGTCATCATGATGCATCAGCACGGCTTCGACACCGCCGTCGCGACGCTCGGCACGAGCCTTACCGCCGAGCACGCCGCGCTTCTCGCGCGCATGGAAGTTCGTGCGCTGTCGTTGCTGTTCGACCGTGACGCCGCCGGGCAACGCGCGACCTTGGCGGGCCTCGACCAAGTGGTCGGCGCGAAGTTCAGCGTTCGCGCCCTCAGCGTGCCAAACGGCAAGGACCCGGCGGACACCCTGGCAGGAGGCCGAGCGGACTTGTTGCGCTCGGCGCTCGCCGAAGGGCTCGACGAGGTGGAGTTCCGCGTGTTGGCGGCGCTCGCGCAGCATGACGCCACGACGACTGCGGGAAAGCGAGCGATTCTGCACATGCTGCTTCCGCGCATGCAAAACCTCGATCCGCTCGACGAGGTCGCCAGTCGCATGAGGTCCGCCGTGTGCGAGAAGCTCGGGATTCGCCCCGAGGCCTTGCTGGACTGGATCGCCAGCAAAGCCAAGCGCAAAGAGCTTTCGGACGTGCAACTCGACGGGATGTCGAACGTTCGCAACGAAGAGGACGCGGAAGTCGCCCTGCTCAAGGCGATCTTGCTCGACCCGACCCTCCTCGAAAAACTCGACGGTTTGCGAACTTGGCGCAACGACACCGTCAAGAAGATCATGCTGGCCGCTCGAGGCACGCGCAGGCCCGAGGAAATCATTCGCACCTTCGACGGCCAGCCCGAGCAGCAACTCCTGATTCGCCTGCTGTTCGAGGCGCGCTCACCGGGCCTGCTGGGCCGCGAAAATTCCCGCCAGCACGAGGAAAAAGCACAAGAAACCGCTCAGCGGGCAGCCGTCGAGATCGAGAGCAAGCTGACGATCGACGAGATGAAGGCGGAAGTGACGCGCCTCAAGAAGGAAGTGATGGGGGCGGCGGGCGCTCGGCAGATGGAGTTGCTGGGCCAGATTCGCGACCTGTCACGCGCCATCGAAGCCGAAAAAAGAGCGCGTCTGCAAGCTTGAAGTCAGCTTGCAGACGCGCGGCGAGGCTCGCCGTTCAGGCTTGCGCGCCGCCCGCGACGAGCGAGGCGGGATTCACGCCGAGCGCCTCCCAGGCGCGATCCCATTTCTCGGCGGCGGGAACGTGCAAGGCGAGTTCGGGGCCGCTTTCGAGGAAGAGCCACGAGCCGAGGTGCGTCTCCTCTTCCAGTTGTCCGGGGCCCCAACCGGCGTAGCCGAGGATCAGCATGAAGTGCCCCTCGCGCTTCATGACGTCTTGCAGCACGTCGAGGCTCGACGTGACGTACAAGTCGTCCGAGAGTTGCGCTTCGCCGCTCTTGCCCGTGGGTCGTTCGTACAGACACCACCCGACTTGCGGATCGACCGGTCCTCCCAGCCAAGCGAGGTCGGGGCAGTCTTTGGCGTTCGGAAGCAGCTCGCTGATCGGCATTTGCGTTTGAAGGCTGACGATGAGCCCCATGGCGCCTTCGGCGTTGTGGTCAAGCAGCAGGATGACGCTGCGCTCGAACATGTTGCCGATCATGTGCGGCGTCGCAACCAGATACGTCAGGTTTTGAGTCACGAGGGACCTCCGATGAAACGCGAACGAAATCGCCAAGAAGAAGTTGATACGTTACGCATGACAAGCCGAGCCGTACCGTCAGGGTGACAGACGAGCGTGAGAGGTCGAACAGCGAAAAGCGGCCCCGTCGAGGGGGCCGCTTTCCAGTGTCAGGCGCTCGCGCCCGCGTCCGCGTTCTTGCTGCGGCGATTGCTCGTCTTGCGCTTCGGCGGTTCGCCTTCGCGGCGCTCCAACGCCGCCAAGCCGCCCACGAGGGCCACGTCGAGCACTTCGTCGATGGTTTCGCACGGATGGAATTCCATGGAGGTCCGCAGGTGGGCCGGGATGTCCCGCAAATCGCCTTCGTTCGCTTTGGGAAGAATGATGTGCTTGATGCCCGCGCGACGCGCGCCGAGAACCTTCTCCTTAAGGCCGCCGATCGGAAGGACGCGGCCCGTGAGGGTGATTTCGCCGGTCATGGCCACGTCACGTCGCGCCGGGATGGCGGTGAAGGCCGAAATCAAGCTGACGCTCATCGTCGTGCCCGCGCTGGGCCCTTCCTTCGGAATGGCGCCCGCGGGAACGTGAATGTGGATTTCGGAGTCGTCGAGGCGCTCGCGCGGAATATGGAAGCGATCGGCGTTCTTCTTCGCGTACGTGAGGGCGGCGCGCGCCGACTCTTTCATGACGTCGCCGAGTTGTCCGGTCAGGACGAGGCCCTTGCCGGGCATCACCGACGTCTCCACGAAGAGGATGTCTCCGCCGACGGGAGTGTAGAACATGCCCGTGGAGACGCCGACCATGTCCTCGCGCGCTTCGTGCTCGGGCATGTAGCGAGGATTGCCGAGGTAGCGGTCGAGTTCCTTGTCGGTCACCTTCGCGCGCTTGAGTTCGCCCGAGGCGATGCGGCGAGCGACCTTGCGCGCCACCGTCCCGATCTCGCGCTCCAAGTTGCGCACGCCCGCTTCGCGCGTGTAGTGGCTGATGAGCTTTTCCAGCGCCGCGTCGGTGATGGCGATCTGGTTTTGCTTGAGGCCGTTTTGCACGAGTTGGCGCGGCAGCAGGTACCGCTTGGCGATCTCGAGTTTCTCCTGCTCGATGTAGCTGGAAAAGTCGATGACTTCCATACGGTCCATCAAGGCGGGCGGAATCTGCTCGGGGTAGTTGGCGGTGGCGATGAACATCACTTCGCTGAGGTCGAAGGCCACGCCGAGATAGTGATCGGTGAAGTGCTGATTTTGCGCGGGGTCGAGCACTTCGAGCAACGCGGCGCTCGGATCGCCTTGATACGAGGAGCCGAGCTTGTCGACTTCGTCGAGCAGCATCACGGGATTCTTCGTTCCCGCCGTGCGCATTCCCTGGATGATGCGGCCCGGCATCGCGCCGATGTACGTGCGGCGGTGACCGCGAATGTCGGACTCGTCACGCGCGCCGCCGAGGGCGATGCGAACGTACTTGCGGCCCAGGCTCTTGGCGATGCTTTGCGCGATGGACGTCTTGCCGACGCCGGGAGGGCCGGTGAACACGAGAATCGGGCCTTTGTTGACTTCGGCGGCGTCGATCTCGCCACGTTCGGCGCGTTCCTTGCGCAGACGGCGCACGGCGAGGAATTCCAGCACGCGGTCCTTGACCTTCTCCAAGCCGTAGTGGTCCTCGTCGAGGATCTTGCTGGCCTCGGCGATGTCGAGTCGGTCCTCGGAGCGCGTGTTCCACGGCAACTCGGTGATCCACGTGAGGTACGTGCGGATGACGGCCGCTTCCGCCGCGTCGGGGTGCATGCGCGCGAGGCGGTTGATTTCGCGGTCGACTTCCTTGCGAACGTCGGGGCTGAGCCCGAGTTTCTCGACCTTCTGGCGGAACTCGTCGGCTTCGTCGCCTTCGCCTTCCTCGCCGCCGTGCAGTTCCTTTTGGATGACCTTCATCTGCTCGCGCAAGTAGTACTCGCGCTGATTGCGGTCGATCTCTTCCTTGACTTGCTGACGGATGCGCTGCTGGATGCTTTGCACTTCCGCCTCGGCGTCGAGAAGCGTCAGGACCTTGCGAAGGCGCTCGGTGAGCGTGGGCGCCTCGAGAACCGCCTGCTTGTCTTCGAGCTTGAAGTCCATGTTGAAGGCGATGTTGTCGGCAATCTGCCCCGCGTCCTCCATGTTCTGGATTTGCTGGACGGTTTCGGGCGCCATGAACTTGCCGCCTTGGATGAGGCTTTCGAACTTGCCTTCGAGTTCGCGCGACAATGCTTCGAGTTCGCGCGCGTCGCCGTCAGTGACGACGAACGGTTGGATGTCCGCGCGGATGAAGCCGCCGGCGTTGGTGTAGCGAGTGGCCTTGACGCGGCTGAGGGCCGACACCAGCATTTGCAGGGTGCCGTCGGGATTCTTGCGCACGCGCAGGATGGAGCATGCCGAGCCGACGTCATAGAGGTCTTCGCCTTCGGGCTCGTCGATGTCCTTGTCGCGCTGCGACACGATCATGATGACTTTGTTCTCGGCCATGGCCGCGTCGATCGCCGCGATGCTGAGCGCGCGCCCGGCGTCGATGTGCTGGACCATCGTCGGGTAGATGACGCTGCCGCGCACGGGGCACACGGGCACGTTGGCGGGCAGCGGAGTTTGGCTTTGGATGCTTTCCTTGCCTTGGTCTGCGGGCATTGTGTCGCTCCTTTGAACGGGTGAAGAGGGAAGCTCTTGCCCAAGAAAGTTGAGTGCAAGTCTATCAAGTTTGACGAGGGGAAGCAAGCGTCCCGCCGCCCGGTAGAACGCTCCTATCAGACCACTTTTTCCTGCTCCCAACCTTATTCGGCGCCCGTATCGACCTTGTGCGAGTCTTGAACGGGCAGCCGCCCGCTCAATCCCACAAACCCAAGCGTTTGAGCGAGCGGCGAGCAGCTCTCGCCGCTCGCCATCGACGGAAGGTCAGAACGAATCGCCGCATAACTCGTATCATTTCGCAAAACTGCCCTCCGCAGGTGAATAAAGTGTACCTCGAACGTTAAGTCGGGCGACCGCACGACGCGTGCTCCTTCCTTTCAGCGGCCTCCGCATCGACTTTCCCGAGCGATTCGGCGAGTCGATTTCAAGCGTCCGGAAAACTCATCTCCGAGAACCAAGTCGATTTCGTTCGAGAAGAACGCCACGAACCACAGCGACCTTTCGGCGATTCGACACGCGGCACGGCACTGAATGTAGCGAGCCTTTCGTTCAGCCAACGCGTGCTCCCCGCGCTCGGTATCCTGCTTCCATGTCTTCCACGCCGCCGTATCCTCAGCCGCACGGCGACGACCCTCACTCCTTGGCCCTCGAAGCCTTCGTGCAACTCAGCGAAGCCGTCGGCCTCCAAACCGACGTCCACGCGCTCGCGCGGCAAGCCATCCACGTTCTGTGCACGCACTTTCCGGGCGGGAGCGCCGCGTACTACGAACGCGACGGGAACTTGTGGAAGATGCGGGTTTGGAGTGACGACCTCGGTGAAGACATCGTGCGGCAACTCACCGAGGGCGTGACCGACCGCTTGCCTGGAATCGCCGCCGTCCTTCGCGAACGACAAGCCGTGTTCGCCGACGTCTGGAATCCCGAAGCGCAACAAATTCGGGGCAGCGAATCCTACGACATGGCGGCCAGCGTGCCCCTCATCGTCGCCGGGCAAGTTCGGGGCGTGCTCGGACTCGGCGTTCGCGGCAGCCAAGCTTGGCAAGAACACGACAAGGCCCTCGTCCGCGCCGTCGGACGAAGCCTCACCCTCGCGCTCGAACGCGCCTACCACGTGCAAGCCCTCGACGAGGAACGCCTGGCCCTCGCGACGTTCGTCACGTACACCGAGGCGGTCGGAACGGAAATGGACGTGGACTCCGTGGCGCAGCACGCCATGACCGTCCTGAGCGCGCGCTTTCCGCACGGAAGTTGTGCGTACTACGAGCTCGACGGCCAAGTCTGGCGCGCTCGGGCCTGGACGGGCGACATGCGGAGCGACGTCCTCGCCATGATTCAAGCCGGTGTTCCCGCCGACCTGCCCTTGTTCGCGCGGGCGTCGCAAGCGAAGGCGCCCCTCTTCGTCGACGCCTGGAATTCCCGCGAGGAGGGAGTGGAGGTCACGGACGAGTACGGCGCGGGGGCCGCGTACCCGCTCGTTCACGAGCAGCACGTGACCGGCCTGCTGGCAGTTGGCCTTCGAGACACCCGCGAGTGGTCCGAACGCGACAAGGCCCTCGTCCGCGCCGTCGGACGAAGCCTCACCCTCGCGCTCGAACGCGCCAAGCAAGCCGAGACGCTCAAATCCCAAGCGTCGGAACTCGAGGCGCGCACGAAGGCGCTGGAGGGATTCGCCCAGCTCACGCGCGACCTGAGCCTCAACACCGATCCGTACGCGCTCGTTCGCCGCGCTCAGCAACTCGCCGTGACGCTCCTGCCCGACGGATTCGCGTTGTACTACGAGCCCGAGGGCAGCTTGTGGCGCTTGAAAGCGCAGGTCGGAAGTCTCGGCAGCTCGTCCCTTCAAGCGATCATCGACCGAGGTCTGTCGTTCGAGGAGACGCGTAATCTGTTGCTGCCGTGGACGCGCCAAGAACCGTACTACCAAGACGCCTACGATCACGCGACGGACGGGGTCGCTCACCTCACCGCTTCGGTGCAGTCCACGGCGTGCCTGCCCGTGCTGGTGGCAGGTGAACCGCGCGGCGTCTTCGCGTTCGCGCTGAACCGTGCGCGGGTATGGTCCCGCGTCGACAAGGTCACTTTGGAGAGCGTCGTTCATAACCTCGGGCTCGCGCTCGAACGCACGCAAAGCCTCGCCGAACTCGCCGAGGAGCGACGCAAGCTCGCCGCCGCCAACGAGGAACTCGAGGCCTTCTCCTACTCGGTCAGCCACGACTTGCGAACGCCCGTGCGGCACATCACGAGCTTCGCCGGACTGCTCCGCAACTCGCTTCGAGGACAAGGCGACGACAAGACCGAGCGGTACCTGGACGTGATCGACCAAGCCGTCCGCCGCATGGATACGTTGATCGAGGCGATGTTGAATTTGGCGCGCACGTCACGGCTTCCGTTGCGCTTGGTCGTCGTGGACCTCGACGCCCTCGTGGCGGCCGTTCGAGCGGACTTGGAGATGGAATTCGTCGATCGGGACGTCGAATGGCTCGTCCAACCTCTTCCGCTCGTGATGGGCGACCATGACACGCTCCGCCTTGTGCTGATGAACTTGCTGTCGAACGCCTTGAAGTACACCAGGGACAAGAGCGTCGCACGGATCGAGGTGTGGGCGCAGGACGCGGCAGGCGAATCACGCGTGTTCGTGCGGGACAACGGGGCGGGGTTCGATCCGCAGTACGGACACAAGCTGTTCAGCGTGTTCCAGCGACTGCACCGAGCCGAAGAGTTCGAGGGCGTGGGGGTGGGATTGGCGAACGTGCGGCGAATCGTCGAGCGGCACGGCGGACGCGTGTGGGCCGAGGGACGGCCGAGCCGAGGAGCCACGTTCGGTTTCTCGCTTCCGAAGCATCGCTGAACGGCGAGCCCTTTCGGCGCTTCGCGTCACCAACACCCACGAGTCTCGGGGACGACGCCGAGTCGGTGCGGCCTCAGTCGAGACGCTTGGCTTTCAGGGGATGCGGACGTGTCGGTCACGCTGAAGATGTACACTCACTCCCGCGCCGAGGGTCGCAACGCGGCGTCGTTGCACGTGACGGCCGGACTGAATGAAGTGCTTGATTCGAACTCGTAGCAGTAGCACAGGGGTCACATGAGTGAGGGAAACAAAGAAATTCTCGCGCCGGCAAGTGCGCGAATGTTCGAGTTGGTCTTTCCGAAGGACACGAATTACCTCGGCACCGCCTTCGGCGGCTTCGTGCTGAGCCTCATGGACAAGGCCGCCTCGGTCGCCGCCGTACGCCACGCGCGAACGAACGTCGTCACCGCCCGCATGGACGGCGTGAGCTTTCACGTCCCCATCAAGGTCGGAGACGCCGTCGCTTTGCAAGCCCGAGTCGTGAAGGTCGGGCGAACGTCCATGACCGTGCAAGTCGACGTGTACCGCGAACACCTCGCGACGGGCGAGCAGCAACTCGCCACGTCCGGCACGTTCGTGTTCGTCGCCGTCGACGCTTCCGGCAAGCCCACTCCCGTCCCGTCCTTGGAAACGCCTTCGGAGGTCGCCGAATGAAATTGACCTTCGTGCGGCACGGCGTCACGGAGTGGAACACCCTCGGACGTTGGCAAGGCCACTCGGACAATCCGCTCAGCGAGGCGGGCGAACACCAAGCCCGCTTGCTCGCACGGCGCCTGAAAGGCCAGTCCTTCGATCTCGTGTACAGCTCCGATCTCGTGAGGGCGAGGCGAACGGCGGAGCTCGCCTTGCCCGGCGTCTCGGTCCTCGTCGACGAGCGGTTGCGCGAAGTTCACTTCGGCGAGTTCGACGGTCGGACCTTCGACCAGATCCGCTTGCACCCCCTGTTCGCCACGTGGGCCGAGCGGCCCTTCGAAGTGCCCACGCCGAGCGGCGAAAGTCTGAGCGAAGTCGTCACCAGAGGGCTCGCGTGGGCGTCCACGTTGCCCGACGGCGCGAACGTCGTCACGTTCACGCACTCGCTCTTCATCCGCTCGCTCGTGTGCCACCTCATCGACATTCCCTTTCGCTCGTCGCCGCACCGTATCTTCCCGGTGCCTCTCTCGACGCCGCACACCTCGCTCACGGTCGTGCGCCGCGCCGAGAACGACTGGACGTTGGAGCGTCTCGGCGACGACAGCCACCTCGAACACTGGACGTCGAGCGACGCCTCGCAGCAAACTTCGCAGCATTCATGACGACTTCACGGTACGCTGAGGATATGAAGCGCGCCATTGCCGTCCTCGCCGTCCTGAGCTGCTCTCTCGCGTCCGCGCAAACCGTCGCGGAACTCCTCACCGTCACGGCCATCCAGTCGACGCTCGACAAGACGCTCACGATTCGCCTTCCGACCGGAACGAGCTTCGTGAGCAACCGCGCCTACGCCGACAAGCTCGCGCCGAGCCTGCTGGCCGCCGAGTCGCCGAAGTTCGGCGAATACCAGCTGTTCGTCGCTCGCGGCTACGCCACGCGCCTCGCCGACGCGTACGTCGCCAACCTCAAGACGAGCTTCGCCGCGTCGGGCTTCATGGAGAGCGCCTCGCGCACCGTGAAGGTCGGTGCCGACACGTGGACGCGCACGGACTTCGCGAACGACGAGGGCCGACCGATGGCGCTGTTCGTCACGAAACGCGCCGACGGCGTGTACTTCCTGACGGCGACGGGCAAGTAATCTCGGCGAGACGGCTTCGCGATACGATGGGCGGCACATGAACGCCGCCTTCTTCGACAATCACATGCACACGCCGCTGTGCAAGCACGCGACGGGCACGCCGCTGGAGTACGCGAAGGCGGCTCTCGACGCGGGCCTGCGCGGCGTCACCTTCACGGATCACATGCCGATGCCCGCTTGGTACGACGCCGACTGGAGAATGCGGCGCGATCAATTGGACACGTACGTCGCGATGGTTCGCGAAGCGCAAGAGGCGTTTCGCGGACGACTCGACGTGCGCCTCGGCTTGGAGGCCGACTTCCATCCTGGCACGGAGCGCTGGCTGGAAGAGGTGCTGAGCGCGCATCCGTGGGACTACGTGATCGGAAGCGTGCACTACATCGGCGCGTGGGGCTTCGACAATCCCGAGTTCAAGGACGAGTACGATCGGCGCGACCTCGACTCGCTGTACCGACACTACTACGTCCTCGTGGAAGGAGCCGCGAGGTCAGGCTTTTTCGACGCGGTCGGTCACCTCGACCTTCCCAAGAAGTTCGGTCACCGTGACACGAACGGCTCGGCGGCTCTACGCGCGCTCGACACGGTCGCGACCATGGACGTCGCCTTGGACTTCAACACGGCCGGTTGGCGCAAGGACGTCGCGGAAGCCTACCCCGCGCCGAACCTCGTCCTCGAAGCGGCCGCGCGAAACATTCCGTTCGTGCTCGGCAGCGACGCGCACCGTCCCGAAGAAGTCGGGCACCGCTTCGAGGACGCCCGCGCCTCTCTGAGCGAGGCGGGCGCCGCGATCGTCACGTTTCGCGGTCGTGAGCGTCAGCATGGATAAGAAGAGCGTCGTGAACGTCCTGAAGGCCACGGCGGACTTACTGGAACTCCTCGGTGAGGACGGCTTTCGAGTCAGCGCGTACCGCGCCGCCGCGCGGTCCTTCGAGGCGATCGAGGACTTCGACGACGTCGCCGCGCGAGGCTTTCGAGGCGTGCCGAAAGTCGGCGCGACCCTCGGCGCCGAGCTGCGCACCTTCGCGCAGACGGGCGCGTTGCCGACCTTCGAGGACGCGGCGGCGCAAGTGCCGCCGGGCGTGCTGAGCTTGTTTCGCGTGCGCGGCCTGGGTCCGAAGAAGATCGGGGCGCTTTGGAGCGCGGGCATCGACTCGCTGGAAGTGCTGCGCGAAGCGTGCCTCGACGGGCGCGTCGCCGCCCTCAAGGGCTTCGGCGCGAAAAGTCAGGCGAGCATTCTGGAGAGCGTGGAGTTCGCGCTGCGCGTGGCGGGCCGTCAGCACCTCTCGACGGCGGTGAGCGTCGCCGAGAAGTTGTGTCAAGTGCTGGAGGCGTTCGAGCCGCGCTTCGCGGGAGGCTTGAGGCGCGGGATGGAGAGCGTGGAGAGCGTCGACCTCACGGTGACGGCCCGCCGTGAGGAGGTGGAAGCGGCGCTGAAGCCGCTCGTCGCGAACCTCGCGCACTCGGACGCCACCCCGGTGTGGAGCGGCGACGTGAACGGAGTGCCGATCGAAGTCGGCTACGCGGCGCGAAGCGCGCGCGGAGCGATCGACCTCGTCCAGACGGGCGGGGCGTACCGCGATCTGGCGGTCGGGCGAGCCGAGGAGCTCGGGCTGAGCTTGACGGGCGCGGGTTTGAAGCGCGGCTTGGACGTGTTCGACACGCCGACCGAGCGGGACGTCGTGGCGCGGCTCGACCTTGATTTCGTGCCGCCACCGTACCGTGAAGTCGAGCACGCGGGCGTCTCTGGATTGCCGTCCGAGGAAGCATTGGTGGGGGTTTCCGACGTCCTCGGCCTCCTTCACACCCATTCGACGTGGTCGGACGGGGCGTCGAGCGTGCGCGACATGGCGGCGGAAACGAGGCGCTTGTACGGCGCGGACGCCTACCTGGGAACGGGCGACCATTCGCGTGGCGCGGCGTACGCGAACGGGATGAGCGTCGATCGGCTTCTGGCGCAGATCGCCGAGGTACGCGCCTTGCAGGCCGAGGGATTCAAGATCTTGGCGGGCGCCGAAGTGGACATTTTGGAGGACGGCTCGCTCGATTACCCGGACGATGTGCTGGAGCGACTCGACTACGTCGTCGCGAGCGTCCACAGCCTGTTCCAGATGAGCCGCGAGCGGCAAACGGAGCGGCTCGTGCGGGCCGTGTCGCATCCGCTCGTGACGATCCTCGGGCACCCGACGGGACGCTTGCTGCTGCGCCGCCCGTCGTACGACGTGGACTTGGACGCGGTGATGAGCGCGGCGAGCGAGCGCGGCACGGTGATCGAGATCAACGCCAACGCGTACCGACTCGACCTCGATTGGCGCGAAGCGCTGAAGTGGAGAGGACGCGTGAAGTTCGCGATCAACACGGACGCGCACGTCCCGTCGGGCTTGCGGGACGTGCGTTTCGGGGTGATGGTCGCGCGCAAGGCGGGCCTCACGCGCGACGATGTCGTCAATTGCTTGTCGTACGAAGACTTCGCGTCGTTCGCGAAGCGTAAGCGTTCGGGCGCATGACGTTCGGGCGTACGCTCAGAGCGTGCGCTGCGGAATCGGGTCTACCTTGACGAAGACGACGCGGCCGTTCGCTTCGATGCGCGCTTCTCGCAGCTTGCCGTCGTAGCTCACGCGCACGCCCGGCAGGACGCGCAGACCGCCGACGGCAGCGTATGACGTGTTGTTCAGCAGGCCGGTGACGAGCGTCAGGGTCTGGTCGCCGAGGCGGACGGTGACGCTGGTGCGCGTGAAGCTTTCGACGCTGCCTCCGAGCGCCGTGAGCAGCGCGCGTACCGGCGCGTACGCCGTGCCGTTGGCGGTCAGGACGCCGTTCGCAGGCAAGCGCAGCACTTGGGCGGGCGGCGCGGCAGGGGTCGCGGCGGGGCTGGGAGCAGTGACCGGAGTCGCGGTCGAATTCGTCGGAGTGATGGCAGGTGTGGTGGTGGCAGGCGGGGTGGTGGCACCGGCCCCCGTCCCAGCGGGCGGCACGGACGTCCCGGAGGGCGCCGTGACGGGCGGAACGGCCGCGGGCGGTCGGGTCGGCGCGGGAGGTTGGGCGGGCGTGACCGTCACGGGGGGCGGCGGCGAGATGGGCGTCGTGACGCGGACTTGTGCGCGAACGGCGCGTTCTTCCGGCGTGAGGGCGCGGCCCCAAGCGCTGGAAACGGATCGAGCGGACGACCACTCGCTCGCGGCGAGCGCGGACGTGCTGGGAAAGGTGATGACGCGGCCGTCGTTCGGCGTGACGACGAGCTGGCCGAGGTCGCTCACGGCGATCGCCGTGTCGATGCGGGCGCGGGCGTCGAAGCGCCACTTCTGTGCTCCGGTCGGGTCGAGCGCGGTGACGATGCCGCGCGTGTCACCCACGAGGATGGTGCCGTCGGCGAGCTGCACGGCGGGCGCGGACACGGGTCCGTTCGCGTCGAACACCCACGCGGCCGTTCCGTCTTTGCGCAGAGCGTAGAGCTTGCCGTCGAAGCTGCCGACGACGACGAGCCCTTCTTGGGTGATGATCGGGCTGGCGTTCACGAACAAACTCGTTCGGTAGCGCCAGCGTTCCTTTCCGTCGGGCGACAAGGCGTAGACGTTGCGGTCGGCCGAGCCGAAGTAAATGTTGCCGTCCGTGTCGATGGCAGGACTGGAGAAGACGCTGGAGCCCGCTCGGAACGTCCACTTTCGCTTTCCGTCGGCGCTCAGGGCGTACACCGTGCCGTCTTGCGAGCCGAAGAATATCGTGCCGTCGAGGGCGATCGCGGGACTGGAGAAGATCGGCGCGCTCGCCTGGAAGGACCAGACGAGTCGGCCGCTCGGGTCGAGGGCGACGACGCGCCCCGCACTGGACGCCACGACGAGGCTGCCGTCGGTGCGAAGGGCGGGCGACGCGAAGATGTCCCCGCCGACGCGGAAGGACCATGCCAGTTTGCCGTCGGGCGTGACGGCGTAGACGGAGTCGTCGTAACTGACGGCGTAGACGCGACCCGAGGCGTCTACGACGGGCTGGCCCCGGCTGATGTCACCGAGGGCGAACGTCCACTTTTCGTTGCCGAGCGGGTCGATTCGGCGCAGGCGGGCGTCCGCGCCGATGAAGAACAAGTCTCCATTGGGGGCGATCGTGACGGAGCTGAGGGCTTTGAAATCCTTTTGCCAAGAGACCGGAGGGGCACCTTGAGCGAAGGAAACAGCCGTCACATGAAGTAATCCTAAAGCGATAGTCCATCGAACTTTCATGAAACGACGTTCTCCTTTATGAGACCTTTACGCAGTCTGGCGGGTGTCTTTTCCCAGGTAGACGATACTACGGGCGGTTTCTACAATGCGAAGTGCAATGAAAAAGATTCTCATGATTGCATTGATGCTTGCGGCGACCGGGAACGCCTTCGCTCAGACGGACTCCACGCAGTCCACTGAGACGCAGTCGACCGACACTCCGTCGACGGAGACCGAAACGACGGACACCGAGTCGTCCGCCGCTCCGACGCTCAGCGCCGCCCAATTGTTCCAGCGCGCGCAAGAGCAAGCGGTTCAAGCCGAAGTCGCGTATCCCGTGTCCTTCTACGACCGCACCCTGTGGAAGGCCGCCGTGAACGACGCCGTCTCCGCCGCCACCAGCGAGCCGGGCAATCGTGATTACCAATCGTACGCCGCGCAACTGCTCACGAAGACGCAGTGGTGGATCGCTGCGTACAACGCCTGGCTGCGCCTCGGCGAACTCACGGATCAAGAAAAGGCCATCGCCAGCCTCGCAGCCGCCAAGCTCGCGTACCTCGCGCTGCAAAACGGCAACCGCGACGCGGCCCGCCAATACGTCACGCAAGGCCAAGCGTGGCAAAACAATCAATCGCTGCAAGACATCTCGACCCGCCTCGGCCAGTAAGAGAGCGGTGACGACGAGAGGGTGACATTGGTCACCCTCTCGCTTTGCTTGGCGCGGCCGCTCCCACCTGCCCGAGCGCCGTCAAGCCAGCGCGGCGTCCAAGCGCATCGCGCGACTTCCCGTCACACTCTTGCTCACGAGAATGCGGGCGGGAAGTCGCTCCGAGAGGCTCTCGACGTGCGTAATGATGCCGACGACACGGCCACCCGTTTGCTGCTGCTCGATGATGTTCGCCACGGCGTCCAGCACCTGCGGATCGAGCGTCCCGAAGCCCTCGTCCAGAAACAGCGCCCCGAGAATCGCGTTGCCCGCCAAGTAATCGCTGAGGGCGACGGCGAGCGACAGCGACGCGAGGAACGTCTCGCCGCCCGACAGCGTCCTCACCGAGCGGATCTCGCCGCCGTTCCAAGCATCTTGCACGCTGTACTCGCCGCTCTCCAACCGCAGCTCGTACCGTCCATCGGTGAGCTGCGACAGCAGCGTGCCCGCCCGCTCCAGCAATTCCTCCTCGATCTCCGCGAGCAGGAACTGCGGAAACTCGTTCGCCCGCAGCGCCGTGGCGAGTTCGGCCCACGTGTCGAGTTCGAGCGATAAGGCCTTGGCTTTGCGTTCGAACTCCGCCTTGCGCGCGAGCTTCACCTCGCCGTCGCGCGCGCGCTGGCTCGCCGCGCCCACTTCTTTTCTGGCGGCCACGAGCGCGGCCTCGGTCGAGCGAGCCGCCGCCTTCACCTGCTCGTACTCCTGGGGATCGAAGGTTCGTCCCGCCAGCTTTTCGTCGAGTTCGGCCAGGGCGCCCTCCACCCGCTCGCGCCGCCCTTGCCACACGCGGTGTTCGTCCTCCAGGCGCCGCACCTGCACTTCGGGCAAGGCCGCGCGGCGCGCCTCGGCTTCGGAAAAGCCCAGCGAGGACAACGCGCTTTCGACGGCCGCCGACGTTCGCGCCCGCTCCTCTTCTCGCTCGGCCGCGTCGCGCTCGGCGTTCTCGTGCGCGGTCGTGGCGCTCGCGAGCTTCGCGGCGGCGCGCGCTTCGTCTCCCCGAGCTTTCTCCATGCGGTTGCGCCGCCCCTCGATGTCCGCCTTGACCGCGTGCGCTCCGCGCGACGGGTCCTCGCCGAGATCGCGAAGTTGCGCCGCGAGCCCCGCGAGAAGACGAGTCACCTCGTCCTTCGCGTTCGCGTCGAGAATCGTCCGAGCGGCTTCCACGGTACCGCGACGCTTCGCGACGTCCTCGCGGCGGCGTTCGAAGTCGCTGCGGTCCCGCGTCAGAGAGTCCTTCTCCGCCGTGAGGCGCGCTCGAGTTTCGGCAAACTTCTCGCGCAGACTTTGCCGCTCCTCCGTGAGCCGCTTGGCCTCGACTTCCAAGGCGGTGACGTCGGACGCGCTCGACGACGGCAAGACCTTCACGGTCTGCTCGCACAAAGGGCAAGGCTCGCCGACGTGCAAGTGCCCGCGCAGCGAAAGCGCGCCCGCTCGGCGGCGCGCGTCTTCCAACGCCGCCACGGCCACCTCGCACGCCGCGCCGATCTCCTTGCCGAGCGCCGTCACCTTCGAGAGGTTCACCTCCAACGCGGCGAGGTTCTCGCCGCGCAGCTTCATGCGCAACTCGAACGCGGCGAGTTCACGCTCCTCGGTCGCCACGAGCTTCGCCTCGGCGTCGAGCGCGTCGAGCTTCGCCGCCTGCGCCTTCATGGCGACGAGGGCGTCCTCGTCCCACGTCCTAGGGCGCGCATGCGAAAGCGACGGCGTGCCGCCATGGCGCCGCAACGTCGCGAGCTTCGCCTCGGCTTCCCGCAGCGCTTGCCAGCGCTCCTCCAAGGCGGGCACGTCCCGTAAGGCGAGTTCGGCCGCCTCGCGCACGCCACGCGCCTCCTCCACGGCCGCTCGCGCGGCGGCGAGTTCACGTTCTCGCTGCGCGAGCGCCGACGCGGCGGACGCGCGCCGTGTGTCCGCCGCGTCGCGCAATTCCAGCAGGGGCAGCAAGCTCGCCACGGAGCGGGCGCGCCGCGCGCGGGCGAGTCCCTCCTCGACGCTCGTCCGTGCGTCTTCGAGCGACCGCGCGTCGACCGCCGCCTTTCGGCGTTCCTCGTGCAAGTTCGCCAGTTCGGAGAGGACCGCCTGACGCTCGGCGAGTTGCGCGCGCACCCCCTCGAGGCGCGCCGCCTCGTCCTCGGCGCGCTCCGCGTCCCGCCGCCATTCTTGCACCGCGTCGGACGTGACGCCCGCGTACTCCTCGTCGAGCACGTTGAGGGTCGCTCGGTGCTCCGCGTCGAGACGCCCCTTGCGCTTGCCCGCCACCTCGGCCATGCGTCCGACGTGGTCGAGGCCCACGAGAAAGCCGAGCAGTTCCCGCCGCTTGCTCGCGGGGCTCTTGAGGAGCTCGTCGAAGCGACCTTGCGGCAAGACGACGGCGCGCGTGAACGAGTCGAAATCGAGCCCCACGACCTTCTCGATGGCCTTGTTCGTGTCGGCCGTCCTGTTTTCCGAGAGGCTCACGAAGCGGTCGCCGTTCCACTCTTCCAAGCGGGCTTCGGTCGCGCCGCCCGACCTGCGCTTCTCGTAGCGACGCGCGGCCGCGTAGCGTCGGCCCGCCACCTCGAACTCCAACTTCACCGCCATGCCCGTCACGTCCCGGCTGTCGAACACGAGCGATCCTTGCCCCATGCGGCTCACGCGCGGCGTGCAGCCGTACAAGGCGTACATCATCGCGTCCAGAAGCGCGCTCTTGCCTCCGCCCGTCGGACCGACGATCCCGAAGAGCTCCAAGCCGTCGAAGTCGATCTCGTGATGGCCTTGGTAGCTCAAGAAGTTCTGCATCGTGAGCTTCAGCGGCTTCACGTGCCCACCGCCTCGACGTCGGCGTGCTCGTCGACCACGGCGCGATTCGCTTCCTCGAACGCGCTCAGCAGCGTCTCGGGCAAGTCCACGCCCTTGCGCTCGCGGTAGTAGCGCTCGAACAGTTGAGGCAGCGAAAGCCCTTCGCGTTTGGCGCGCTCGCTCTCCCTTCCCGCGTCGCCCTTGTCGACCTCCACGGCGAGCGCGTTCGGCGCGAGGCGAAGCACGCGGTCCTTGAGGCCCGGCAACGGCGCGCCGCCCGGCACGTCTACCACGACCTTGAGGTGGCCGGGGAAGTCTTGCACGCGCGCGAGCTTGGCCTCCAAGTTGTCGGGCGTCGCCCGCACGACCTTGAGCGGCTTGCCGCTGGAGAGCTCCAAAAAGTGCGGACGCGCGGGACGGCCCGGCTCGACTTCCACGATCATCACGCCCTTTTGCTCGCCCGCCTCACCGAAGTCGAGTTGGACGAGGCTGCCGGGGTAGTACGCGGGCACGCTCTCCGACGGCTGTTGCGGCTTGTGGATGTGTCCGAGCGCCACGTACTGCGCCGCTTGCGGCACGTTCTGACCGGACACCGTATACGCGTTGGAAAGGTCGAACTGGAAGTCGCGCTCGCTGCCTGAAGGCCGCGCGCCGTCCATCGTGCCGTGGAACATCAAGGTGTTCACGGCGTTCGGCCGAAACGACTTTTCCAGTTGCTCCAAGAAAAACGCCATGCCGGAACGGTACTTCTGACGCCACGCGCCGACGTCCGCGCCCATCACGTCGGCGAGTTGCACGATGCGGCGCTCGGGGAGGTACGGCAAGGCGCCCACGACGAGCTCGGTTCCGTCGCGCGCCGTCAAAGTTCGAACGAGGTCGCGCGGATTGGGCGTGGGCCGCGCGACGAGTTGCGTTCCCACCCAACCCAGCAAACCTGCCAAGCTCGCGAGGCGGTTGGCGGAGTCGTGGTTTCCGGCGATCGCCACGCTCGGAATGCCGAGCTCCTTGAGGCGCAAGAAAAACTCGAAGACGGCGTGCTCGGCGTCCGCGCCGGGGTTGACGGTGTCGAACAAGTCGCCCGCCACGAGCACCGCGTCCACCTTCTCGGTGCGCGCGAGTCCCGTCACCTCCTGAAGCGCGTCGCGGATCTCGGGGGTGCGGTCCGCGCCGCGCAACACCCGCCCCGCGTGAAAGTCGGCCGTGTGAAGAAGTCGCATCCAAAGTATTATGCCCTACCCGAAATGAAGGCAGGGCGAAGATGTGAACAAACTTGGAGCTCAGCGCCGTTGGGACGTGCGCACGCGAACCTTCTCCGTCTTGGGACGGCGCGTCGACAAACCCGCCGACACGAGGACGAGGAGCACCAGAGCATCCAAAGCCAGGGAGAAGTCCATGCGGCAGTATAGAGGCGCCTTTCTCTCAAAACTCTGACAGACGACGCGAAAGCCATTCTGTTATTCTCTAAAGTCGTGACGGTCGAAGTCCTGAAAGTGCGCGGTCAAGTCAACAAAGTTCGCTTTCGCGCGGAAAGCGGCTTCGCGATCTTTTCTGCCTCCATCGAGAACGAGCAGGGGCGCGACGAGGACGCGACCCTCGTCGGTAGCGTTCCCCCGCTCGAGGCAGGCGATACCTTCCAAGCCGAGGTGACCTTGGAAGAGCACAAGGACTACGGCTATCAATACCGCGTGGCGAGCATGATCCTCGACGACACGCCCGTGCAGCTCAGCGAGGAAGGCGTCGCCGCGTACTTGGAGGCGCGCGTGAAGGGAGTCGGCAAGGTCTTGGCGGGCCGAATCGCCAAGACTTTCGGCACGGCCACCTTCGAGATCATTTCCGAGGAGCCCAAGCGTCTCCTGCAAGTGCCGGGCGTGACCGAGTCGACGCTGCACAAGATCGTGCAGAGTTGGGAGGACGCGGGCGGCGAGCGCAAACTGCTCGCCGGTCTGCAAGGCCTCGGCTTGTCGATCTCCCAAGCGCAGCGGGCCTTGAAGCACTTCGGCGGCGCGGCCCTCGACGCGTTGCGGCAAGACATCTACGCCCTCACAGAAGTCGAGGGCATCGGGTTTCTCACCGCCGACAAGCTCGCCGTGGGGCTCGGCATCGACGACGACGATCCCAGGCGTCTCGTCGCGGCGAGCGTGTACGCCCTGCAGCAAGCGCAGCAGACGGGCGGACACACCTATCTGCCCAAGGAACGCGCTTTGAAGGGCTTGTCGCACTACACGCGCGTGTCCGCCGCGCAAGCGCAACTCGCGTTGGAAAGCGCCGTGGAACTCGGGCGGGTCGTCGACGACGACGGCCGCGTCTACCTTCCGCACGTCCTGCGCGCCGAGAAGAAGCTCGCGAGCGTCGTTCGTACGCTGCTCGCCACGCCGCCGAGCGACGAGTGGACGGTGCGCAAGGAGGACGCCAAGGGACTGAGCGACGAGCAGGCGAAGGTGTTGCACTTGCTGCAAGACCACCGCCTCGTCGTCCTCACGGGCGGTCCCGGCACGGGCAAGAGCACGACGACCCGCAAAGTTGCCGACCTCGCCGAGAAGCTCGGGCTCGACGTCGCCCTGTGCGCTCCGACGGGCAAGGCGGCGCGGCGCCTCGGGGAAGTCACGGGCCGCTCCGCGAGCACCATTCACCGTCTGCTCGCCTTCGGTCCCGACGGCTTCCGCTTCGGGCACATGGAGCCGTTGCTGTACGACCTCGTGATCGTCGACGAGGTGTCGATGTGCGGCGACGCCCTGCTGCTCGCGCTGCTGAACGCCCTCGGGCCGGGCACGCGGGTCTTGCTGGTCGGCGACGCGGATCAGCTTCCGCCCGTCGACGCGGGCTTGCCTCTCATCGCCCTCGCCGAGACGGCGCCGACCGTGCGTCTGTCACGCGTGTACCGACAAGCGCAGGAAAGCCCCATCGTGTCCGCCGCGCACGGCTTGCTGCACGGCCAGGCGCCGACCTTCACGCACAAAGATCTCCGCCTCGTGGAGCTCGACCCGGACGGCGCGGCTCGTCGCGTCGCGGGACTCGTGCGCGATCTCGGCGGGCCGATGAGCGTTCAAGTCCTCTCCCCCATGCGCAAGGGGCCGCTCGGCGTGGAACTCCTCAACTCGTCGCTTCAGGCGACCTTCAATCCCGGCAGCGGTGGAACGCGCATCGGGGACTTCGAGGTGCGCGCGGGCGACCTCGTCGTCCAGACGAAGAACGATTACCAAAACGAAGTCTTCAACGGCACCCTCGGCATCGTCTTGAGAGAAGGCGGCGGCAAGGTGCAGGTGGACTTCGAGGGCAACGTGGTGGAACTCGCGGGCGCGGAATTGTGGAACCTTCAGCTCGGCTACGCCCTCACCGTGCACCGAGCGCAAGGCTCCGAGTGGCGCACCGTCTTGTGCGCGCTGCACGAGTCGCACGCGAACATGCTGTCTCGCAACCTCGCCTACACCGCCCTCACGCGCGCCCGCGAAAACTTCGTCGCCGTCGGATCGAGTCGCGCTTGGACGATCGCCGCGACGAGACAGCGAGAAGTGCGGCACACGTACCTGCTCGAACGAATCCGTGGCTGAGTCCAACCGCGCCGATCGTCGGGCCTGAACAGTTCGCCGCGAGCGTTCATGGGTCGTTCAAGCCTCCTTTCCTACCTTGATGGTCGAAGGGGGTAGGACATGAACACGAACGAACGAGGAACGACGACGGCGGCGAAGTACGAGGGTGGGCGTTCGACGAGCCACGCGCTCTTGATGGCGGCGGTTTTGCTGGCCGGAGGTTTGCTGGTCGGTGGGGCCGAAGCGCGGTCGGCGAGCTACCTCGTCGCCGGGCAGGACATGAGTGCGCAAGCCCAAAACGTCGTGGTGAGCCGCGACGGCGGAGGGACGGCGACGCACGTCTTCGTGAACGAGATGCCGCTCGGCCTCTCGACCTCGGGCTTTCCCGGTTTCTTCGGAAATCTCGCCTCGACCACGCCCGTCGGCAGCGCGTTGAGACTGCGCGTCGTCGTGCCGGAAGGGGAAATCACCGCGTTCGACACCGTGCCCGAGCGCCCGACGCTCGCCGCGCCGACGAGCGGCCCTTTGAACGTCGGCGCGCCCATCACCGTCCGCTGGAATTCCGCGACGTCCCCGGACCGCTTCACGGTCGCCGCGACGTGGTCATGCGGAGCGGGGTGCGGCGCCGGCAAGACCTTCGAGGCGGCGGGCGCCGCTCGCGCGCTCACCATTCCCGCGAACACTTTGCCGGCGGACACGACCGTGAAGTTGCGAGTGTACGCGTACAACGACGGCACGGAAACCTTCACGGGTCTCGCCGCGCCCGGATCGCGCATGGCGATTCGCAACGGCGACGAGCGAGGCGTCGACCTGCGTACCACGTCCGCACCATCAGGGCGACCCGATCTCGTCGTGACGGCAGCCAGCATCGACGTCGCCTCGACGTGCCGGCCGTACGCCCCGATTCTGTACGTCAAGGCGGAGGTGAAAAACATCGGGACGGCCGCGAGCTCGGTGCCGTCCTCGGACGTCGGAATGGTGAGCGCCCTGCACGCGTCGGGCAACGGGTGGGGCAACGGCGCGAACGTGCCCGGCCTCGCGCCCGGTGAAAGCACCGTCGTTCGCTTCCCGATCTACTACCTGGCGTCCGACCCGACCTTCATGCCCGGTCGGCACCGCTTCGCCGTCGCCGTGAACGCGGGAGGCTGGATCGAGGAGTCGAACACCGCGAACAACGCCTACGGCGTGGTCACCGTGAGCGTCCCCGCAGGGTTGTGCTCGGCGGGCAAATAATCGACGTCCAAGCGAGGAGGTGCGTTCGCCGCACCTCCTCGCTCGCCGAAAGCGAGGAAGGCGACTTGTACCGCACGCCTTCTTCACGCTCTTGTCACCTCGCGGGGCAGAGTCACGGCCACACTGACCGCATGAGCGACGAGACGAAGACGACGGACGAGGCGACGACCGGACACGGCGAAGGATCGGGCCTCACCAAAGTCCGGCCGGGCGAGGCGCATCCCGAAACGAGTCAAGGCGGTACGGGCGCGAGCGGCAACGCCTTGGAGAGCGAGCCGGACTCGGCGCGAGAGAAGATCCAGAACGAATCGAAGTGACGCGCGGCGCGCCGTATACTTGCCCCAATGACATTCGATTTCATCGTCGTCGGGGCGGGTTCGGCGGGATGTGTCCTGACGCGCCGCCTCGTGGACGCGGGCGCGAGCGTGCTGCTGCTCGAAGCGGGCGGGCACGACCGCGATTTGCGCGTCACCGCTCCGGCGGCGTTCTCGCGAACGTTTCGCACGCGCTTCGATTGGGCGCTGGAAACGCAGCCTCAGCGGCACCTCGACGACCGCCGCCTCTTTTGGCCGCGCGGCCGGGTGTTGGGTGGGTCGAGCAGCATCAACGCGACGATTTGGATTCGCCCGCCGCAAGAAGACTTCGGCGCGTGGGGCGAAGGTTGGTCGTGGACGGACGTCCTGCCCGCCTTCAAAGTGATCGAAACGTTCGACGGCGGTGAAAGCGCCACGCGCGGCGGCGACGGAGAGTTGCCCGTGGGAGCGCGGGCGTTCACGCATCCGCTGTCGTACGCGTTCGTGGAGGCGGCGAGAAGCGCGGGCTTCGAAACGCGTCGGTCGTTCAACGACGGAGCCATCGAAGGCTTCGGCTTGCTGGAGTGCAACCACCGAAACGGCGAGCGCGTGAGCGCGTGGCGGGCGTTTCTCGCGCCGCTCGTGCCGCACCCCAAGCTCACGGTGAAAACCAACGTGACGGTGTTGCGCGTCGACTTCGAAGGCAAGCGCGCCGTCGGCGTGACGATTCGAAGCGGCGGCAAGACGCGAACTCTTCGGGCGGGCGGCGTGGTCCTCGCGGCGGGCGCCGTGCACTCGCCGCACTTGCTGATGCTGTCGGGCGTGGGGCCGCGCGAGAACTTGGAGCGCGTCGGAATCGACGTGGTCCTCGACGCGCCGAGCGTAGGGCGCAACTTGCAAGATCACTTGGCGGCCCCGCTGATCTTCTCGGCGCGCGTGGCGACCCTCGACTCGACGGCGCTTACCTTGCGCGCCGCGGCGCGCTACCTTCGAACGCGTGAAGGGCCGCTCGCGTCGAATATCGCCGAGGCGGGCGGATTCATCCGGTCGACGCCTGACCTCGCGCTTCCCGACGTGCAGTTTCTGTTCGGTCCCGCGTACTTCCGCAACCACGGCTTCACGCGCGAGCGTGGCGACTTCTTCTCGCTCGGGCCGGTTCTCGTGACGCCGAAGTCACGGGGCGAAGTGACGTTGGAGACGAACGACCCGACGCGTCCACCCGTCATCGATCCGAATTACCTCAGCGCCGAGGAGGACCTCGACGCCCTCGTGCGCGGTCTGGCCGTGGGACGTGAGATTTCTCGGTCGCAGCCTCTCAAGGGATTTCGTAGTGAGGAAGTCCTGCCCGCGCATCCCAACCTCGAAGCGCACGTCCGAGCGGAAGCGCAGACGCTGTACCACCCGGTGGGAACGTGCGCTCTGGGCGTCCGCGCGGACGCCGTGGTGTCGCCTCGCCTCGCCGTGCACGAATTGCAGGGATTGTGGGTGGCGGACGCGTCCGTGATTCCGGTGATTCCGCGCGTGAACACGAACGCGGCGGCCATGATGATCGGTCAGCGCGGCGCGGAGTTCATTCTGAGGGACGCACCGTGACGTCGGTCAGCAAAGCGTCGCGGGGCGTGGAGAGCACGGCGAGGATCGTGCGGGCGACGCTGCTCGGCCGGATGTAAACGTCAGGTTGATACGCGCCGCCTTCCTGTTGGCGAACGTGGCGCTGCATGTCCGTGGCCGTCCGGCCCGGATACACGGTCGTGACGCGCACGCCCCGACTCGACTCCTCGCCGCGCAAGGCGTCCGCGAGGGCTTTGAGGGCGAACTTGCTGGCCGCGTACGGTCCCCAACCGGGCGAGGCATTGAGGCCCGCTCCGGAATTCACGAAGACGACGTGACCGCGCGCCGCGCGAAGCGCCTGGAGAAGCAGGCGGGTGAGTTCGGCGGGCGCGAGGACGTTCACGCGCATCGTCTCGTCCCACACGTCGGCGGGCGTCTCTGCGACCGTGCCGAGTTCGGCGACGCCCGCGTTGTGAATCAGGACGTCGAGCGCTTCGAAGGGCGGGAGGTTCGCGGCGAGGTCGGCGGGCCGAGAGAGGTCGAGGGCGAGCACGCGGGCATTCGGAAACTCGGCGCGTAACGCGGCCAGCTTTTGATCGCTGCGTCCCGTGAGGACGAGGTCGTGCGTCGAGGCGAGCGAGCGGGCGAGTTCGAGTCCGATGCCGCCCGTCGCGCCCGTGACGAGCGCCGTGGGTCGTGAAGTCATGCGGGCAGGATAACGTTCTCAGCGCGCGAAGTCGCGCAGGAGCATCGCGAGGCGAATCTGCACGGCGTGATCGAAGTGACGCGGATCGAGGCCCGTGAGCAGTTGCGTCTTGTCGAGGCGGTACGAGAGCGTGTTGCGGTGGATGCCGAGGGCCTTCGCGGTCGGCAAGGGATGGCAATCGTGCTGAAAGAAGACGTCGAGCGTGAACAGCAGTTCGGCTTCCGCGTCGAGCGGCGTCAGTAGGTGGCGGGCGAGGTCGAGCTTGATGCGCTCGTCGGGCACGCCGAGAAACGCGGCGACGCCGAGCGCGTCGAGGCTGTACACCCGTCCGTCGCCGTGCAGTCGCCGCCCCAGCGACAAGGCGGCCTGCGCGTCTTGATGCGAGCGTGCCAAGCCGCGCAGGCCGCGGTGATAGCGTCCGAGCCCGATGGTGACGTGACGTCCCGTGTCTACTTGCAGTTGCTCCAGCAGTTGCGTCGCCGCGCGTTTGAGCGCGGCGAGGTTCGACCATGAAGGCGTGCGCGCCTCGTCGTCTTCCGCCCACGTTTCCAGGTTGCGTGAATCGGACGCTTTGAGAACGGCGACTTCGCCGCGTCCGAGATACGTGCAGATCGTGTCGAGCGGCAAGCGGAAGAAGCCTGCCACGCTTCCGATGACGAGGTCGGCGCGGCGGCGCGATCGCGCGTCGTCCTCCCCGTTCGAGCCGAGGATGAACTCGGCCGCGTCCACGAGAAGCACCGCCCGTGGCGGCGCGAGGTCCATGCCGAGCAGACGGGCGCGAGCGGTCGAGCTGTCCTCGCTGACAGCTTCGCCGAGCAGCAAGTCGTGCAGCAACTTGTCCTTGAGTTCGGGGCCGTGCGGAAAGTCTTCGCGCGCGCGCGCCTGATTCACGAGCAGTTCCACGACCGAGCGTGCGAGGCGAGGCGAGATGATTTCCTCTCCGGTTCCCTCGCCGACCACGACGTGACCGTGGCGATCGGCGACGCGGAAGGGCACGCGCAGCGTCGATTCGTGCGCGACGGTCGACGACGCGTCGTCACTCGAGGCGACGACGCCGCCTTGCGCGTCGAGGACGGTCGTGGGTGCCGACAGCAGTTCGGCGGCGCGTCGGCTGATTTCGCGGGCGATGCGTTCGAACGGGGGACTGGGAGGGTGCAATTTTGTGACCTCGCCTCATTGTGCAAAGGGGCGCGTCCTCCTCGCGTGCCGAGGAGGACGTGAAGTCTTGAGCTTCCCTTTAACGTCGAACGACTGCGAGGGAATCAGCCTTCGAGCCAGATGAATCGCACGAGCAGCAAGGCCGCGACGAAGTACAGCAGCGGATGCACTTGCTTCGCCTGGCCGTTGAGGGCCTTGATGGCGACGTAGCTCAGCACGCCGAAGCTCACGCCGTTGGCGATCGAGAAGGTCAGCGGCATGGAAATCACCGTGAGAAACACGGGGATGGTCGTGGCGTAATCGTCCCACTCGATGCGCGCGAGACTCGAAAGCATCATGGCGCCCACGAGGACGAGGGCGGGCGCGGTCGCCGCGGCGGGCACCGCTCCGGCGAGCGGCCACAAGAAGATGGCGAGCAGGAACAGCAGGCCCACGACGACGGCGGTCAAGCCCGTCCGACCGCCTTCCTCGATGCCGCTGGCGCTTTCGATGTACGCGGTCGTGGTGGACGTTCCCATGAACGCGCCGAACATCGCCGCGAGACCGTCGGAAATGAACGTGCGTCGCGCGCGCGGCATGTCACCTTCGGGCGTCATGAAGCCCGCTTTGTTCGCCAGGCCCGTCAAGGTGCCCGTCGCGTCGAAGAAGTCGACGAAGAAGAACGTGAACACGACCGACAAGAGGCCCAAGCCGAGCGCGCCGCCGATGTCGAGGGCCCCGACGAGGTCGTGCGGCCAGATGGGCGCGGCGACGATGCCGTTGCCGAAGCCTTGGAAGGGCTGCAACGCGCCGTTCGCTCCGCCCGCGTAGACGGGCGCGCGCGTGATGATCGCGAGGACGGAGCTCGCGGCGATGCCGATCAGGATCGCGCCGACGACGCCGCGCGACAAGAGCACGGCCGTCACGATGAGGCCCAAGATGGCGACGAGAGCAGGCGCCGAGCGCAAGTCGCCGAGCGCGACGAACGTCGCGGGATTGGCAACGATGATGCCGGCGTTCTTCAAGCCGATGAAGGCGAGGAAGGCCCCGATGCCCGCCGTCACGGCGAACTTCAAGGCCGATGGAATGGCTTTCACGACGGCCTGACGAGCGCCGAGCGCCGAGAGGATCACGAACAGCAAACCGGAAATGAACACCGCTCCGAGCGCCGTCTGCCACGGAATCTTCTGACCGAGGACGACGCTGAAGGCGAAGTAGGCGTTGAGGCCCATGCCGGGCGCCTGCGCGAAGGGGTAACGCGCGACGAGGCCCATCATGAGCGAACCGAACGCGGCCGCGATCGCCGTCGTGACGAGCAACTGCACGAAGGCGTTCGGGACGTTGATGGCCGGCCCGAGTGTCGACGGGTTCACGAAGAGGATGTAGCTCATCGTGAGGAACGTCGTGACGCCGGCGCGGACTTCGCGGGGAATCGTCGAGCCGCTGGAGCGAATACCGAAGTACTGCTCGAGCCACCCACCGATCGGCGAGCTTTGAGTATTTTGCATGTGCTTCCTGTTCCGCCCGCCTCACGCGGCGAGCCGTGGGGGAATGACCTGGCCTCGCCTCACGCGACGAAACCTCCGCAAGAGTACCACGCCGTCCTTGAGGGATACTTAATGACGACACAAAAAAAGCGCCCCTCGCGGGGCGCTTTGAAGAGAAAGGGTTAGTTGCTCGAGTTACGCGGCGCCGGAGTCACTTTGACGAAGTCGACGCTGTTGTTGTTCGTGTCCTTGTCGATGGGGGTGCGCAGCAAGCTCTCCGCAGTCGTAGGGGCAGGAGCGGCCGTTCCTTCGACGAACGCGTTCGTGGCCGTTCCGAAGCCAAGCGAGTCGACAACGAGAGAGTTGCACTTCAAGGCGACGCCGCCACCTGTCCCAGACAAGCCCGCCGTGAAGGCGAGGTCAGCGGCCACGCCGTTGGGAACATACCCGGCGCCGCCGAACAGCAGAAACTTGTTGGCGCCGATGCTTCGGTTGATGTTACTCACGAGGGTGACGTCACTCGTACCCGCGGCGGAACGGTACACGAGGCTGCATCCCGTCAAATCCACGCTCGCGGAGGTCGGGTTGTACAACTCGACGAACTCGTCGGAAGCCGTCGCGCCAGCGGTACGCACTTGGCTGATCAGCACGTAGCTGGCGCCCGTGCTCGGCGCGTTGACGGTCACGGCCTTCGTCTGCTCGGTCGCTTGGCTGTTGCTGTCCGTCACCTTGACCTTCAGCGTGAAGTTGGCCGTGACGTTCGCCTTCGTGATGGTGTAGACGCCGTTCGAAGCTTCGACGATTTGATACCCCGCTCCGGTGTCCGCCTCGAGCTTCGAGATGGTCGCGCCGTTTGCCAAGGTGATGCTGCTGGCGTTGAGCGTCGCCGTGTACGTCTGACCGGACTGCACGGTGCTCGGAGCGTCGTTCAAGTTGAACGTCGGCGCGGCCGGAGCGGGCGCTTGATCAGCGGTGAGGTTCAAGCCGACAAGCACGGAGTCGTGATCGCTGTAGCGGTTGGCAATGCTGCCGTCGAAGGGATCTTCGCCGAGGCACTTGTTGCTGGTCGTCGGCAAGTCGACGACGCAGCCGGGCGTGTTGCGGAACTCGACTTGGTAATCGAAGACGGTCGGTTCGTCGCTGTTCGCGTGCCACTCGGTGATGCCGGTGACTTGACTGCTGAGGCTGGCGGTCGAGAGGGCGTGGTCGAGGTATCCGCTGAAACCGTCGAACACGTACGAGTAGCGCTTCTCGGCGGGAACGCGCAAGTTCAGGCTCTCGAAGCCGCCGCTCGTGAGGACGTTGATGGGATCCTCGGCACCGTAGGAGTTCAAGTCGCCCATGACGAGGACGTCGTTATCCTTGGTGTTGGTCTTGATTTGAGTGACGAAGTCGAGCAGGGCCGTCGCTTGCTCCTTGCGAAGCTGGTTCCAGCAGCCTTGGCCGTCGCTCAGGTCCGCGTTGAGGCCCGTCGCGCTTCCGCAACCTTTGCTCTTGAAGTGGTTGGCGATGACGGTGAACGTTCCGCTCGTGACCTTGTCTTGGAAGGTGGCGGCGATCGGGGGACGGCTGAACACGCTGTTGTTGTCGACCGCGAACGAGACGAGGTTCACACGGCCCGGCTTGTAGATCACGGCGACCTTGATGGCGTCCGTGCCGATCTTGCCCGTTTGCACGGCGGCGTACTCGGTGCGGCCGTACGCGGCGTTGAGCGCGGAGACGAGGTCGTTGAGCGCCAAGTCACCGTTGTTCTGCATCTCCATCAGCGTCACGACGTCCGCGTCGAGGGCCTTGAGGCCCAAGACGATCTTCGTCTTCTGGCGGTTGAACTCGATTTCGTTGTTCGCTCCGCGCAGCGCGCTGTTGTAAGTGGGGTTGAGTTCGTTGAAGTAGTTGAGGACGTTGGCGCCGGCGATCTTGAGAAGCTTCGCCGAATCGCCGTTTCCGAGCACGCTTTCAGGCGCGTTCGTTCTCGGGTTGGTGTTGACGAACGTCGGGGCGACGGTCGGTTGCACTTTGAACGACCCGTTGCCGAAGTACAACACGCCCGTCAGGTTGTTGACCGTGTCGCCGATTCGGCGAAGCTTCTGGGCGCTCGAGCGGTCGATATAAGGAACGGGGTTGGGGTTGGAATTGGCGTTCGCGTCGTCGATCTTGATGCGGTTCGCGAGCAGGTCGGCCGTGACCGCCGCCTGATTGGCGCGGGTATCGGCGAAGTTGGTCGGGTTGAATTGACGGCCCGTGGCCGAAAGAGACATCTCGCCGAACTGCCCGAGTTGAAACGTCTCCGTGATCGTCAACGTCTGCGGAATACGCACGAGCATGCCCTCGTAGCGCTCCAGCGAGTTGAAGGGCGCGGTGATCGTGGTCGCGTCGATGCTCACGGTCGAACTGCACTTGGCGACGGCCGTGATTCCCGTCAGTTGCGTGAGGGTGTTCGGCGCCGTTCCGAATTCGGCGACCGAGCCCGTCACTTGCACGAAGTCCCCGACTTGGACGTTTTGCCGGGTGTTACCGGTGAAGACGAAGATCGCGTCGCTCGTGCTGCTGTCGGCGTCGCCGCTCGCGTCTTGCACGTAGAATCCGCCGATGCCGTTCGTTCGGGTGCTTCCGTCGAAGGTGTACTGCTGATCGGCGGTCACCACGCCTCGAATCGTCACGACTTGACCGACGAAGGAGCTGGCGGCGGCGCTGCCTTGAACGGCGGGAATGGTGCGCAGGGTCGCGGTGGGCGTGGGGCACGCGTCGGCGCTCGCGCGCGGTTCGAACGTCTTGCTGACCGCGACGTCACCGCTCGCGGGCGTCGCGAACGTCGAGGACGTGCTTTCGACGGTGGTCGCCCCGGTGGTCGCCTTGGTGACGAGGGTGTACTCGAAGCCGCGCGGCAAGCTGAGGGTCGCGCCCCACACGCCGCCGCCACGCGGAACGAGTTCGACGACGTACTGGCCTTGCAGCGCTTGAGGACGAACACGCTGAGCGCCCAAGGGCGCGGTGATGACCGCTTGAACGCGCTCGGTTCCCGCCGGAACGCCGGAGATGGTGAAGGGCACGGACACGAGTTCCGCGCCGATGTCGACCGTGACGGGCACGTCGGCCGTTCCGATGACGCGCACCGAGGTGCTCGCCGTGTTGGAGAGGTTCGCCGTGTTGTCGACGGTGACGGTGATGGTCTGCGGGCCTTCGCCGGTGTAGGTCTTGTCGAACGACTCGGTGGCGGACGCGCCGCTCACGTTGCGAAAGGTCGTCGTGCCGTCGCCCCAGGCGACGGTGATCTTGCTCAAGGTGTCGGTTGCGCCGGATTGCGCGGCGTTCACCGTGAGCTTCACGCTGCCGCCGCTGAGGACTTCCGTCTTGTCGAGCGTCAGCGTCGGCGTGGCGGGCGCGACGGCGGTCACGTCGGTGAGAGCGACGCTCACCGAGCCGTCCGCTTCGGACAGGCGGGCAGTCGCGCTTCCCTGCTGGCGCAGGGCGAGGTTCGCTTCGAGCTCGCGGCCTTCCACGAGGACGTTGAGCGCACGGCTCGTCGGAATACCCTGCACCGTGCCCGTGGCGGTCGTGCCGTTCACGACGAGGCGCGCTTCTTGGCCTGCCACCTTCGCCACGACGACGTTGCTCTTGGCGATGACGCCCGTGGCGTTGACCGTGAGGGCGCTCGTGACGCGGTTGAGGCGCAAGTCGACGCCGGCGTTCGACGTCACGGCGACGGTTTTGCTGGCTTTGTACAGCACGACCTTGTCGGCGTCCGTGCCGTCGAAGGCGCGCGCCGTGAAGGTGTAGTTGCCTTTCGGAAGTCCGTCGACGGTGGCCGTGGCCGTTCCGTTGGCGAGGGTGAGGTCAATGGAACGCGTCACGTTCGCCGCGTCACCACCGCTGCCGACCACGTCGAGCGTGACGCTCTTGACTTCGGCGGGCAAGGCGAGAACGCGAACGGACGCGTGGCCTTGAACGTCCGGGGGAAGTTGAGCGTTTTGCGAACAGGCCGTGATAAGCAGGGCGGCGGAAAGCAACGACGTTCGTTTCATTAGGCTCCTTTGAACTGCGCGGTCGTAAGCCTATCAAGAGAAGCGAACGTTCGTCATGTGAACTTCAGGAGAGATTCAGGTTTCGTCCATAGATTAAGAGCTTTTGGCCGAGTTGCCTCGCTCTTCATTTCTGACGCTCCTCCAGAGAAAGCCGTAAGACTCGCGCAATTCACTCGTGTCCAGGTTCCTCATACACTGCCATCACAAGAGGAGGAGCGTATGTCATCGTTCGGCATCTACATGATCGGCATCATTGTCCTGATCGTCGCCTTGTTCATCGCGGGAAACACCTTCGGGTGGCCGCAGTCGTACGTTCTAATCGGTTCCGTCGTCCTGCTCGGCCTCGGCATCATCTTGGGCGTGAACTCCACGAAGCGCCGCGACCCGCCGAGCGGCCCGACACCCTGAGAGAACGCGAGACGAAGGGGACGGCTTACGGCCGTCCCCTTCACTTGTCCGCCGCTCGGCTCGATCAGAGGGACCGCAGAGCGTCTCGCACGATGTCCAAGCCGACGGCCGCCTCGTCCTTCGTGAGAATCAGCGGCGGGCTGAGGCGCCAAGCGCTTTCGCCGCAATCGAGGTTCAGCAAACCCCGCTCGAACATCGCTTGGGAGGCGGCGTCGCGCAACTTCGGATTCGGGCCGCCCGCCGCGTCCACGAATTCCACGCCGATGAACAAGCCCTTGCCGCGCACGTCTCCGATGAACGGAAACTCGGCGCGCAACTTCCAGAACTCGTCCATCAGGAAGTCGCCGACCACGCGGGCGTTCTCCATGAGGTTCTCGCCGCAGCCGGGATGCTTCACGGTTCCGTCGAGCAGGTCGAGGGTCGCCATGGCCGCCGCCGCCGCAACCGGATTGCCGCCGAACGTCGAGCCGTGCGTGCCGGGCGTCCACGTCATGACGCTTTCCTTGGCGAGCATGGCCGAGATCGGCATGCCCGACGCGAGGCCCTTGGCCATCGTGATGATGTCGGGCTGCACGTCGAAGTGCTGGTAGCTCAAGAACTTCCCGCTGCGGCCCATCCCGGCTTGCACCTCGTCGAAGATCAAGAGGATGCCGTGGCGATCGGCGAGCGCGCGCAACTTCGGCAGGAAGTCGGCGGGCGGCACGATGTATCCGCCTTCGCCTTGCAACGGCTCGATGATGATGGCGGCGACCTCGTCGGCCGGAATCACGGTCTTGAACAAGGTGTCTTCGAGGTACGACAGCACCGCGTCGCCCACCGTTTCAGGCGTGGCGCCGAGGGCGGGACGAAACGGGTTCGGGTAGGGAATGTGCGACACGTTCGGCATCAAGGGTCCGAAGCCTCGACGGTACTTCGTCTTGGAGCCCGTGAGCGTCAGCGCGCCGTACGTGCGGCCGTGAAAGGAGCCCAGCGTCGAGATGATGTGCGAGCGGCCCGTGTGGTGCCGCGCGAGCTTCACGGCCGCCTCGACCGCCTCGGCGCCCGAGTTGCCGAAGAATACCCGCCACTTCTCGCCGGGGCGCTCGACGTGACGAACGAGCCGCTCGGCGAGATCGGTCGTGACCGCCTGCGGAAAGTCCGTGAGGCACACGTGCATGAACTTGCCCGCCTGCTCGGCGATGGCCTTCGTGACGTGCGGATGGTTGTATCCGGTCGTGCTCACGGCGATGCCCGCCATGAAGTCGAGCATGGTGTTGCCGTCCACGTCGGTCAGCCACGCGCCTTCGCCATGATCGGGCACGAACGCGAACGGACGCATGTACGACGTCGACAAGTGCGTCTTGTCACGCGCGAGGATCTCGGCGGCCTTCGGGCCGGGCAGGGGCGTTTTCAGGACGGGACGGCGAACGGGGGTGGCGATGGTCATGGAAGCTCCTTGAGGTGGCGTCCGGCGGGACGTCGTTCGGGCGGATTCGTCACCCGCCCGGGCGGAAGGTCGGATTCGTCAGTCGCCGCTCGTCACGGGCTCTTGCACCATGCCGTCGGGCGCGGTGTCCGTGGCGGGACCGGAGTCGCCGACGCCGAACGCCTGCCACTTGTCCTCTCGGGCGTTGAGGCGGTGCTGGATGGCGCCGGGGCGGTGCCTGGACTCGCTGAATTCCTTGGGTTCGATGGAGATGCGCTCGCCGCGCATGAGGCCGTACACGCCCGACTGGCCGGGCTCCTTGCGTTCCCACTCGCTCGGCACGACCATGTCGGGACCGGTGTAGTCCGTCGGCTCGGAGTACGCGGCGATGTACCCTTCGAAGTTGCGCAAGATGAGCTTGTCGTGGCTTTGCGCGAGCACGTAGTTCGGCATGACGGGAATCTTGCCGCCGCCGCCCGGCGCGTCCACGACGTACGTCGGAATGGAGTAGCCGCTGGTGTGACCGCGCAAGCTCTCCATGATCTCCAAGCCCTTGGAGACGGTCGTGCGAAGGTGGCCCGCGCCGTGCACGAGGTCGCACTGGTAGATGTAATAAGGCCGCACGCGAATCTTGACGAGTTCGCGCATGAGTTTTTGCATGATGACGGCGTGGTCGTTGACGCCCCGCAACAGCACCGCCTGGTTTCCGAGCGGCACGCCCGCGCGCGTGAGTCGATCGCACGCCTCGGCGACTTCGGGCGTGATCTCCTTGGGGTGGTTGATGTGGATGTTCATCCAAAGAGGGTGATGCTCCGAAAGGACGTCGCAAAGCTCTTGGGTGACGCGCATCGGCATGAAGACGGGCACGCGCGTCCCGATGCGAATGATCTCGATGTGCTCGATCTTGCGCAGCTCCGACAGCAGACCCGAGAGGACTTTCGGCGCGAGGGTGAGCGGGTCGCCTCCCGACAACAAGACGTCTCGCACTTGCGGCGACTTGCGCAGGTAATCGAGTTGCAGCTTGTACTCGTCGGGCTTGAACGTCTCGGCGGGATCGCCGACGATGCGCGACCGCGTGCAGTAGCGGCAGTACGACGCGCACTGGGTGGTGACGAGCATCAGGACGCGGTCCGGGTAGCGGTGCACGAGGCCGGGAACGGGCGAGTGGCGATCCTCGGCGAGCGAGTCTTCCATCATGGAGTGGAAGGGTTCGAGCTCGTGGTGCGTCGGGATGACTTGGCGCCGGACGGGGCACGTCGGGTCTTGCTTGTCCATGAGGGACGCGAAGTACGGCGTGATGTCGAGGCGGAAGATGTCCTTGGCGGAAATCCCGATGCGCTCGGACTCGGTGAGCTCGAGAATCTGCTCGAGCTCCTCCAGAGAGTTGATGCGGTTCTTGAGTTGCCACTTCCAGTCGTACCAGAGTTCGTCGGGCACGTCCTTCCAGGGGGCGGCGCGATGATTTCTGGGAAGCATGTGGTGGGCACTCGCGGTCGCTTGGGGATGTAGAGGCATGAGCTGTCTCCTTTCGGCAAACGAAAACCGTGGGCAAGAAGGTACGTCGACGTGGCGGTTCCACGCCGCGGTTCGAACGGTCGTTTGATTTCAGTGTAGGAGACGGCCCCTGTCCGAGGGAATGAGGAAGTGAAGGCAAAGTGAGGACGATGACCCCGCCCATCTGACAAGCGTGAGCCCGCGACTTTACGTTTGATAAGATGGGGTGATGAAGCTCGATTCCACGGACATTCGCATCCTCAACGAGGTGCAGCAGGACGCTCGCCTTTCCATGCGCGAACTTGGCCGCCGCGTCGGGTTGTCGGCGCCCGCCGTCACGGAACGCGTGCGGCGCCTCGAGGACGCGGGCGTGATTCTCGGGTACGGCGCGCGCGTCGCGCCCGAACCGCTCGGACGCAGCATCACGGCCTTCATCGGCGTTCAAGACTCCGGTCAGCGCGATCCTCAACTCGTCAAATGGGCCAAGACGCGCGACGGCGTGCTGGAATGCCATTCGGTCACGGGCGGCAACTCGTGTCTGCTCAAGGTCGCCTTGCCCGACGTGCACGCCCTCGAAGCCTTGCTCGGCGAGCTCATCACGATGGGCTTCACGTGTTCGACGAGCATCATCTTGTCCACCCCGCTTCCAGGAAAGATGCTTCTGCCCGTGAAGTAGGCCGAAGGACGCAGGGCGGCGAGGGCGCCTGCGGGTAAGCTGCCGTCATGACGTTTCTCGACACCGCCCGCGTCACCTTCGTCCTCTCGTCCCTGCCCGACGGCACGCCGAACGACGCCGAGTTCTGGTTGCGCACGAACATGCTGAATTGGCATCCGCGTCTCGAGGGCTGGCGATTCGAACGTCGAGGCGACCGCCTCGTGCTGGAGCAGGACGTGCCGATGGGGCAACTCTTGGCGTGCAAGGTGACGCGCGGACGCGGCGACACCGAGGAAGGCGACGCGTTCGGGCATCGCTCGCCGCCGCATCGCCTCGTCGTGACGGGCGACGCGACGCTGAGCATCGACGTCCACGGCTGGCAAGACGCGAAGAAGGACGGCAAGCCTTCCACGGTGTCCGGCCACGTCGACTCGTTCACGCTGTCCTCGCCGGAACTCGGCATGAGCCGGGACGTGCAAGTGTATTTACCGCCGTCGTACGCGTCGGGCACTCGGCGTTACCCGGTGCTGTACATGCACGACGGCCACAACTGCTTCGACGAGGCGACGTCGTTCATGGGCCAGGAGTGGCGCGTCGACGAAACGGCCGAAACGCTCGCGCGCGAAGGCATCGAGGCGATCGTCGTCGCGGTCGCGGTCGGCGCGGAACGCAGTCACGTCTACACGCCGTTCAAGTCGCGCGTGAACGACTTCGCGCCGAGAGCGGACGAGTACGTGGCATTCCTGGCGGAAACGCTCAAAGAGCACATCGACGCGGTGTACCGCACGCTCGCGGGCCGAGCGTCGACGGGCGTCGCGGGCTCGTCGTTCGGAGGCCTCGTCAGCTTGTACGGAGGCTTGACGAGATCGGACGTGTACGGCTTCGTCGGGGCGTTCTCGCCGAGCTTGTGGGTCGGCGACTTCGAGCTCTTCGACTTCGTGGCGCGCTCGTCCGCTTCCGAGACGCGCGTGTACGTCGACACGGGCGACCACGAGGGGGCGGACGTGGACGACGCGGCGAACGTCGTGCGTGGAACGCGCGTTCTCGCTCACCTGCTGTCCGGGCGTACGAAGCAAACGCGGCTCGTGATCGGCGAGGGACACTGGCACGACGAGGCCGCGTGGGCGGCTCGCTTTCCGGACATGCTGCGCTGGTTCGTGGAGGCGTCGCGACAAGTGTAAGGACGAACGTCGCGTTCGAAGCGAAGTGGCAAGCGGTACATCGAGCGCGCTTACCACTCGAAAACTTCCTGTCACACGTCCTCGAACACGTGTTAGCCTCCAGGAAACGCTTTGTTTTCTCGAAAGGAGCTTTTCATGACGGCAACGCTGATGGCAGGTTTGCTGCCCTTCCAACACGAGGAGTTTTTTCCCTTCAAGGACGCCGAGGTCGCGGGTCGCCAACGCGAAGCCTTCGCGTACGTCCGCTCGACGTACGTCGGCAAGACCTTCCCGTTGCTCGTGAGCGGCCGAGCCGTCTCGGACCGTGACACCTTCGAGGTGCGCAATCCCGCCGACCGCGCCGAAGTCGTGTGGCACTTTCCGAAGGCGACCGAGCAAGACCTTCGAGACGCGATCGACGCGGCCACGGTCGCCTTCGAGTCTTGGCGCTTCTCCGATCCGATGCAGCGGGCGAGCATCATGCTCAAAGCCGCCGCCTTGCTGCGCGCTCGGCGCATGGAGTTCAACGCCGTCATGACCCTCGAGAACGGCAAGAACTGGGCCGAGGCCGACGGCGAGGTCGCCGAGTGCGTCGATCACCTCGAGATCTTCGCGCGCGAAACCCTCAAGTGGGCGCAAGGCAAGCCCGTCGAGCCGATGCAAGACGAGCACGTCACGATGGTGTACGAACCGCTCGGCGTCGTCGCCGTCATCTCCCCGTGGAACTTCCCGGCGGCCATTCCCCTCGGCATGGCGCTCGGCGCGATCGCGGCGGGCAACACCGTCGTGTGGAAGCCCGCGAGCGAGACGCCGCTTTCGAGCTACCTCATGATCGAACTGCTTCACGAAGCGGGCCTTCCGCAAGGCGTGATCCAGTTCCTCACCGGCACCGACGACGTCCTCGGCGATCCGCTCGTGGACTCGCCGAAGATTCGCATGGTCGCCTTCACGGGCAGCCGTGAAATCGGCTGCCGCATCTACGAACGGGCGGCGAAGGTGCAGCCCGGCCAGAAGTGGCTCAAGCGCGTCATCGCCGAGATGGGCGGCAAGGACCCCACGGTCGTCGCGGCCGACGCCGACCTCGACGCGGCGGCGCAAGGCATCGTGGCTGCCTCTTTCGGGTACGCGGGCCAGAAGTGCTCGGCGTGCAGTCGGGCGATCGTCGAGGACAGCGTGTACGACGCGGTGTTGCAGAAGGTCGTCGACTTGGCGGGCAAGATCCAAGTCGGTCTGCCCGAGGAGAACGCGCCGCTCGGCCCCGTCATCCACGAAGGAAGCTTGCAGCGCATCCTGGGATTCGTCGAGGAAGGCAAGCGCAGCGCGAAACTCGTCCTCGGCGGCGAACGCGCGACCGTCGAAGGTCGTGACGGCGCGTACCTGCAACCCACGATCTTCGCCGACGTCGCGCCCGACTCCTCGCTGTTCCAAGAGGAGATCTTCGGCCCCGTCCTGACGTTCACGCGCGCCCGCGATTGGCGTCACGCGATCGAACTCGCCAACGACTCCGACTACGGCCTCACGGCGAGCTTCTACAGCAAGGATCCCGTCAAGATCGCCGAGGCGCGCCGTCTCATGCACGTCGGCAACCTCTACGTCAACCGCAAGTGCACGGGCGCCATGTCGGGCACGCACGCCTTCGGCGGCTACAACATGAGCGGCACGAACGCGAAGGTCGGCGGTCCGGACTACTTGTTCTGGTTCGTGCAGACGAAGACGATCGCCCAGAAGTACTGACATGACGAACACCTCGCAACCGCTCCTGACAGGCCCTTCGCCCGAAGCCCTCGAACGCCTGCTCGACGAAGGCAGCGAGTTCGTCGCGCCCAGCCGCTTTCTGGAAGGGTTGAGCGCGTACGACGCTTGTCGGCGCGTGCCGGGCGCGCCGCACACGATCGCCGAGATCGTGGCGCACCTGCGCTATTGGCAGGTGTACTTCCTGGCCGTCGCGCGTGACGAACGACCGACGCCGCCCGCGCACGCTTCGGAAGGCTGGCCCCAGGTGACGGAAGCCGAGTGGGACGCTTTGCGGGGCGCCTTCCTCGCGGGCTTGGCGCAGACCAAGCGCTTGGCCCGCGAAGGCGATCTCGCGCGGGTCGTGCGAGACCGCGAGACCCTCGGCTACAAGCTCGCGAGTCACGCCGGACACAACGCCGTTCACGTCGGGCAAGTCATCCTCTTGCGCCGCATGCTCGGCGCGTGGCCGCCCCCGAGCGGAGGTGATACGTGGTGAGCAGCGTTTTCTACCGCTCCGTCAAGCACTACCCGACCGCCGTTCGCGGCGAAGGCGTGTACCTCTTCGACGCCGCGGGCAGGAAGTACCTCGACGGAGCGTCCGGAGCGCTCGTCGCGAACATCGGGCATGGAAACGCGAGCGTCGCCGACGCGATGGCCGCGCAAGCGCGAACGCTGGCCTTCGTGCACGGCAGTCAGTTCACCTCGGAGGTATTCGAGCGGTACGCCTCGCGGCTCGCGGACCTTCTCCCCTTTCCGGGCTACCGCTTCTGGGCGTGCTCGGGCGGCTCGGAAGCGATCGAAAGCGCCGTGAAGCTCGCTCGCCAGTACCACGCCGAGCGCGGCGACACGAAACGGTTCAAGATCGTCACGAGGCGCCCCAGCTACCACGGAGCGAGTCTCGGCGCGCTCGCCGCCTCGGGAATGGGCGCGCGGCGCGAGTTGTATCTGCCCTTGATGAACGACGACGCTTTCCCGAAGATGCCGAAGCCCGACGCCGCCCTGAACGGCGACGAGGACGCGCGACGACTCGAAGCGGTGCTGCACGAAGCGGGCCCGGAAACGGTCGCGGCGTTCATCGCCGAGCCGATCGTCGGAGCGTCCGACGCGGCCCTCGTACCGAGCGCCGGCTACTACGAGGAAGTGCAGCGCATCTGCCGAGAGCACGGCGTCCTGTTCGTCGCCGACGAGGTGATGAGCGGCATGGGGCGCGCGGGCACGACCTTCGCGATTTCGCAGTGGAACGCGCGGCCGGACATCCTCGTGCTGGGCAAGGGCTTGGCGGCGGGATACGCGCCGCTCGCCGGACTGCTCGCCTCGCCCGACGTGTACGGCGCCGTCATGCAAGGCTCGGGCGCGTTCAAGCACGGCTTCACGTACGCGGGCCATCCCGTGAGCCTCGCGGCGGGCGAGGCGGTCCTCGACGTCATCGAGGAGCAGCGTCTCGTCGAGAACGCGCGCGAGCGAGGCGCGCAACTGCTGGCGGGCCTGCACGATCTTCGAGCGGAATTTCCCCAGCTTCTGCAAGCGAGGGGGCGCGGGCTCATGCTCGGCCTCGTCCTCGGGGATCCGGAATCGGGGCAAGCGTACGACACGCCCGGTCTCGCCGATCGGCTCGCGACGGCGGCGTTCACACGAGGGCTGGTGACGTACCCTGGCAGCGGTGCCGTGGACGGCAGACGCGGCGACCACGTCCTGCTCGGGCCGCCCCTCACGATCACCGCACAAGAAGTCGACGAGATGCTGGGCTTGCTCCGCCTCGCCTGCCGCGACGCCTTGACGACGTCGGTCGTCGCGCGCTGATTTCCAAACGGCGCGAGAGCGGCCAGGGGTTCACTCTCCCTGGCCGCTCTCGCGCGTCGCTCGCTCGTTCAGCCCGGAACGCTCTCCAGGCGAATGCTCGTGGCGCGTCTGAGACCCGCGATGGGCACGCCGCGTTCGTCGAGCACGTCGAGGACGATGTCGTACGTGAGGGTGCGCTCCTCGTTGTTGTACAAGTTCACGGTGGGCGCGCGACCGAAGGCCGTCGCGACGGTACGTCCGTCTCTGGAGATCGTCCAGCGCAAACGCTCGTCACGCGTCGCCGTGCCGTCGGCATTCGTGGCCCGTCCGATGAGCTGGACGGGGAGGTACCAACCTCGGGCGTCTCGCAGGTCCACCATCACGGTGGTGCCGACGCTCGGCGCGAGGATCTGCGCGGAGTTCGGTGCGGCCGTCGCGGGAACGACGTTCACCATCACGGTGGCGCTTGCGGAAACGGCCGAGCAGCCTCGACCCACGAGACGAACCGTGCGCGAACCCGTCGTCGTGTACGTGCGCGTCATCGTGCCGCCCGAGGCGACCGCCGTACCGTTCTCGAGCCACGTCAGGGACGACGCGGGCAAGGGGGCGCTTCGGCCGAGACCGGGGCTGTCCGTTCCGAAGCCGTTGAACGTCACGGGTGAACCGACCGGGACGGACACGCTGGCCGCCGGGGAAGTGATCGTGACGCTGGGAAGTTCGCACACGTCGCCGAGCACGCTGGAGACGGCGAGGTTGGCGTTCACCCAGCGCGGAACGCGCGAATCGGGGCTGCCCGTGTGAGCGGTCGTCATGAGGATCCGCTCGACCTCGTTGGCGCTCAAGGAGGGATTGGCGGCCTTCACGAGAGCCGCGACGCCGGCCACGAAGGGACTGGAGAAGCTCGTTCCGCTCAAGCGCGAGACGCTCGAAGGGCCGCCCGCCGTGTTCGAGCCCAGCCAAAGGTCGAACGGCGCGAAGATGTCCACGGTTCCACCCGAATCGCCGGAGCGCACCTGCCCGAAGTTCGACCCGCCGCCTTCGCGCGCCTTGCGGTTCGTATTCCAGTCGAGTCCGCCCACGCAGATGACGCCGTCGTTTTCGCACGGCACGACGTACAGAGCCTCGTACGGCAGTTCGATGGAGCCCAGGCGCGCCATGGCGTCCACGTCGATGCCTCGGTTGCCCGCCGAGACGAACACCAGCATTCCGGCGCGCCGCAAGCTCGAGAAGAACACGCCGAAGGCGTCACCGACCGGCGTGAGGAGCGGATCGAGTTCGAACGCGAAGCTCGCGTTGACGATGAAGGGCCGTTCGGACAACGCGGCAGGCAACGCCAGGGTGAAGTACCGCATGAGTTGCGCCACGTCCGCCGAGGGGCTTTGCGCCATCAGGAGGTCCACGACGGGAGCGCCCGGACCCGCCGCGCCGAAGTTGTTGTCGAGCTGCCCGGCGAGGGCTTGCACGACGTGGGTTCCGTGGAATTCGCAGCCGGGTCCGGTGTTGCATCCCCACGTGTTGGGACGTCCCCAAGCGTCGGCGGGAAACAGGGTGCGGCTCGCGGGGTAGTCCGCGTTGAGGTTGAAGCCCGCGTCCATCACGAGGACCTTGACGCGGTTCGCGCCCGCCGCCGAGTCGTTCTCGCCGAGCACGCCGCGCAAACGCAGCTTGCGCCAAGCCTCCGTCACGCCGATGTCCATCGTCCCGCCCGAACGCAGGTACGGCCACGAGAACGCGTTCGGCGAGAACTCGCCGTCGACAGGACTCGCGAAGGGTCCGTCGGTCGCTCGGCGATCGGCGACGCTTTGAGACGTGACGAGCGGGTTGACACTCACGTCCAGCCCGTTGGCTTTTTCCTGAAGGGCCAACGCCACGATGCGCAGCGTCGCTTCGTCGGACGCGACGAGGGACCCGGTGACGCTCGGAACGAACTTGCGCGCGAGTTCCGGAAGCAACTTGGCGTCCACGTTCGACGTGTCGACCCGCACGAGGTATTGCGCCGGCATGTCGAGCCCGGCCTTGCGAAAGTCGGTGCGGGTCAGGACGTCGCCGTTCCAGCGCTGCACGAACGCCTCGAGGGCCGCCTTGTCGTCGGTGCGGACGATGACTTCGTCCTTCACGAGGTCGGTGCTCGCGCCGCTCGCGCCGATCACGCGCCCGACGAGGCGGGACGGCCCTCCGTCGACGCCTTCAATCTTCGAGACAGCGGGCTGCACTTTCGAGTTGACGGCCAGCGTGGCGAGCGGAACGTCCGTGGCGATCACTTTGACCGTCGCAGGTTGAGAGAAAGCCGGCGCGTCCTTCTGGGCGTGCGCGGTCGCGGCGAGGCTCAGGGTGATCGTCAGGGCCGATGCGAGGATGCGGTGCATGGGGAACCTCCGGAATCCGCCGAAGCGGTCTTGACGAAGCGTGCGAGGGGCCGTCGGGGCGTGGTGTCGGGATCGGTCGTTCATCTCGTTCTCCTTGTGGAGGCAAGGTACGCGGGGAGCCCTGAACGACCCATGAACGAGCCCCGAGCCGTGAAGGCTCGGGGCTCGGGAAGCGCTGCAGTCAGCGAAGCTTCTTGCGTTCCTCCACGGCGAGTTTGTCGACGCGTTCGTTCTCGCCGTGACCCGCGTGACCGCGTACCCAAACGAAGGTGAGTTCGTGGACGCGGGCGAGGGCGATGAGTTCCTCCCAAAGGTCTTGGTTCTTGACGGGCTCGTTCGCGGCCGTCTTCCAGCCGCCTCGCATCCACTTCAAGATCCAGCCGTCCGTGAAGGCTTTGCGCAGATACTGCGAGTCGGTGACGACGCGAACGACGCAGGGGCGCTTGAGGGCCCGCAGTCCTTGCAGCAACGCGGTGAGTTCCATGCGGTTGTTGGTGGTGTCGCGCTCGCCGCCCGACAAAAGGAGTTCCTTGCCGCTCGACTTGAGGATCGTGGCCCAGCCGCCAAGGCGGGCGGTGGTGTCGCAAGCGCCGTCGCAGAAGACTTCGACCGTGCTTCCCACGACGGGCTTCGGCGGTTGAATGCACGCCTTGATGGGAAGCAGGTCGCGCGCCGAGTCCTGTTTTGGGCGAAACGGTCGGTTCATTCGCGCAACTCTAGTGAGGCGAGGCGCGTACTGTCAAGCAAGATGCAGCCTTCTCCCCTCACCGATCACGTGCCGTTGGAGCATCGTTCGTTCGCGGCCGTCGAGCACCTCGCGCCCCTCTTGGCGTTGTTCTTGCCGATGTTCGGAAACGTCGTCGGGGCGCTCGCCGCGTGGTTGCTGCTGCGAGAACGTCACCCCGTGCTGGACGCGCAAGGCAAGGAGTCGTTGAACTTCCAGTTGTCCTTGACGCTGTACTCGCTCGTCGGAGCGGGCATCGTGTTGTTCACGTTCGGACTCGGGTTGCTGTTGCTGTGGCCGGTGTTCGCGGTATTCTACGTGATGCAGTTCGTGGTGATGATTCTCGCGGTGGCGTCGACCTTGAACGGCAAGCCGTACCGCTACCCGCTTTCGATTCGCTTCGTGCGTTGAACGCCGCGCCTTCGGAAAGCTAACTGCGGCGGTCAAGCGTCTCGCCGCAATCGACCGCTTCGCCACCACGCCGCCGCGTACAGCACGATGCTCACGACGAACACCGAGCGGTAACCGAAACGGTCGGCGAGAAAGCCGCCGATCACCGGGGCGAACAGGGCCGCGCCGACGAGGGTGTTGAGCGTGCCGATGTAGCGTCCGCGCCGATCGGGGGGCGCGAGGTTCAGCAGGTGGTTCGTGTGCCCGAGGTTGAAGCCGGTTCCGGCGACGCTCGCGGAGACGAACACCAGCAGATACAAGAACGGCAGGTCGCCGGGAACGACGAGGGCGAGCAGCGGAGCGGCGAGCGCCACCACGGCGGCCATGCGGATGATGCGCCGCGAGCCTCGCCGCTGTGCGACGCGCGTCCACAAGATGTTCGACAAGGGCGCCGCGCCCGACAGGGCCATCAGGAACACCCCCAGCATGGACGACGGCATGCCGAGCTCGCGCAGCGCGAACACGGCGTAGAAGGGATCGCCGAGCGACGCGAAGGCCAGCAGGAGCCGCACGCCGAGAAAAGCGCGGAAGTGAGGGTCCTCGCGAAGCGTGACCGGGATGGCGGCGAGTTCGGCTTTCACGTTCGACGGGGGAAGCGGCGGATCGGGCTGCTCCTTGATGCGTCCGAACAGGGCGTAGCCGACCGTGTACGCGACCGTGCCGAACGCGAGGAGCACGGTGTAGTTGTACGGAAACGGGATGGGCGACGCGAGCACTTCGCGCACGACGAGCCCCGCGAGAAACGCGAGGATGCCTCCGAAGAGATTGCGTGTTCCGAAGAACGCGGCGCGCTTGGGCGGCGCGATGACCTTGCTGACGACTTCCAAAAAGGGCAGGCCGGACACGCCCGACGCGAGGGCGTTGACGATCATGCCGAGCAGGAAGCTCACGAGCAGCAGGGACGGATTCGAGATCAGCAGCACCGTCGACGCGACCATCCACAAGTAGCTGAGCGTGCGAATCGTGGCGGCCGAGCGGTACACGGGCAACTTGTACGGTTTGGCTCGAATGAGGGCGGCGACGAGGATCTGCGGAAGCATCCACCCACCGCCTTGAATGGCGGGCAACAGCCCGATGACGGTGTTGGGAGCGCCCAGCTTGCTGACGAAGGCGGCGAGGACGATGCTGGAGTTGAAGAACCCGTCGCCGATGTAGACGATCCAGCCGTTCAGAACGCCGAGACGGTAGTTGGAATCGGCCCATTCGGACGGCGCGGGCAAGCGGAGGCGGCGCACCGCGCCATCCTACACCCGTCAGGCGGGCGTGCTGCCGCGCGTTTCGCCGAGCGCGCGCGCGAAACCGTCGAAGGCTTCGGGCGTCGCGAGGACCATGAGCTCGTCGCCGCCGCGCAGCACCTGACCGGGGCGCGAGAGTTGCACTTCGCCGCCGCGCACGACCGCCACGAATTCCAAACCGTCGGGCCACACGACCTGCTCGGCGGGCAAGTCCGCCCACGCGTTCGGAAGGGGCAGGCGGTAGAGCTGCTCGGCGAGCATGGATTCGGGCAGCGCGGGCAGCGGTTCGTCATCCTCGATCGGCGTCGGCGCGGGCAGGGCGCCGTGCGCGGGACTGTCGGCGCGGCGGCGGCGTTGTGTCAACACGATGCTGGATTCGCCGCTCACCGCGTGCGCGAGGAGCGTCGCCGTGAGCAGGGCGGGCAGCAGGGCGTCGCCGCTCCACGTGGCGAGCAGCAGCGTCGCCGCGACGGGCACGTTGTGCGACGTCGTGAGGAAGGCGGCGGCTCCGACGAGGCCGGCGGCGACGGGATCGAGGCCGAGGCTCGGCAGCATGACGGCGAGGCCCACGCCGAGCAGACCGCCCGCGCTCAAAGACGTCAACACCGTGCCGCCGAGGGCGAGCCAAGTCACGGCGAGCAGCAGCGCGACGCGAACGAGTCCTTGCGACACCGCCTCGGCGCCCGCGAAGCCGCTGAGGCCAAGCTGCCACCAACCGCTGCCGTCGCCGAAGGCTTCGAGCATGAAGTACACGAGAACGGCCGACAGCAAGCCGAACAGGAACGCGCCGCCGACGAGACCGTACCGCCAGCGATCGCTCGACGGCACAACGGCCCGTACCGTCGCGACGAGGAGCGCGCCGAAGCTCACGACGAGGCCAAGCAAGGCGTACAGCGGCACTTGAACGAGCGTCGGCAGCTCGAGCAGTTCGGGCGTCACGAGCGGCGAGAAGCCGAAGAGCGTGCCGTAAATGGCGTACGCCGTCACGCTGGCGAGCACGGCGGCCAGCAAGACCTCCACCTCGAATTCGAAGCGGCGGTACAGCACTTCCACGATCAGCAGGGCGCTCGCCAGCGGCGCGTGCAAGACGAGCCCGAGCGCGGCGGCGACCGACGCGAGCCCGAGCGTGCGCGCTTCGAGGGGGTTGAGGCGCGCGATACGGCTCAGCACGCTCGCCGAGAGGTTGCCGAGGGCCGTGAACGGACCGTCACGTCCCACGGCGAGCCCCGACGAGTAGGCGAGCAAGGTGGCGCCGAGTTCGCGTCCGCGTTGCACGAGCGGCTCCGTACGGCTTTCGTGATAAGCGCGCACGGCTTCCTCCAGCGGGTCACTCGTTCGTCCGCGTAGCCAGACCGCCAACGCGGCGAGGATCGGCAAGGCCAGCAGGCCCCACGGCAGCGTGCGAAGCGTGAGGCCGACGTCCGGAGACGCGAAGCCGCCGAACGCCTGCAAGAAGCCGCCTTCGCCGGGCGTGCCGGGTGGGCGAAAGCCGATCACGCGGGCCGAGACGTCTCCGAGAACGTCGAGCAACGCCCGCAAGCCGCTGCCGAGCACGCCCACGAGCGCGCCCGCCACGAGGCTGTACACGACGACCCGGCTCGTTTCGAGCCGGGTTCGGACGCTGCGGGGCAAAGAGGGACGCACGGTGTTTCACAGCATAGAAGATTCAGAGGGGCAGTTCGCCCTGAAAGTCGGCGGGCAGGGCGGCGAGCCGTTCGAGTGGAGCGGCGCCGTGCTTGAGCAGGTACGTCAGGAAGTTCATCTCGCGCTCTTGCGGCACGCCGCCGGGCAGCAAGTGCTTTCTTAAGCGCGACACTTGCCCCGTCCGCTCCTCGTGGCGGCGCACCAGCGCGAGGTGCGCGAGGCGTTGCAGTCGCTCCAAGCGTTCGAGGGTGCGCGCTTCCGTGCGCTTCGCGGCGCCTTCGAGCACGGGGTCGAGGTCGGCGATTTCGCGCGCGAGGGCCGTGAAGGACGTGCGCAAGTCGTCGAGCCGCGCGCTGGTCGTGGCGTCCGCGCCGCGCGTCTTGGCGAGCTCGAGGCCGAGCGCTCCGTCGGGGTCGCGCTGAAAGTCGGCGGCCGAGAAGCCGAAGCGCGTCAGAATTCGCGCGACGGGCGGCTCGAGCCACGTCACGGCCAAGCGCGGCCACAAGAGCGGCTGCCGAAGACCGTGCAGTTCGTACACGTCGCGCAACTGAGCGCCGTACGCGATTTCGCCCGGACCGACGACGAACGCGACGGTCGGAAGCGCCGCGTCTTGGACGATGGGACGCAGGCCCGCCGCCGGGGTGAGCCGCGTCGGATCGTCGTGCAGGATTTCGACGAGGGCCGACGCCTTGTACGCTCGGTCGGCGTGGAAGGCGCGGCCGTCGAAGCGCAGCAAACGCCGAGCGCCGTCCTCACCTTCCAAGAAGAGGTTCGTCGCGCCTTCAGGGCGGCGCAGTTGCGGCGTGAAGCCGAGGCGCTGCAAGTTCACGGCGGCGTGCTCGATGCGTTTCGAGCTTTCCAGCGGCGCTTGGATCTCGCGTTCCAGCGTCGCAGCGAACAGGCGGGCCAAGGCGGGATGCATCGGATCGAGGACGAGCAATCCGCGCGGTCCGAGCAGTCGGTGCACGAGACGCGCGAAGATGTCGGCGACGCTTCCGCCGCGCTCCACGCTTCGCTCGAGCAAGTCGACGACCGCCGCCTTGTGCACTTCGGGCGCGGCGAAGGCGGTCAGGACGCGCCGCGCTTCACGCGTCCAGCCGTCTTGCCAAGCGACCTTGGCGACGGGTCGTCCGTTCGGAAGGTCGAGCCTCAGGTGGTGCAGGGTCTCGTCCATGTCGAGCAGCGTCGTCGCGGCGACTTCGGCGGCGTCGTGGTCTTGGCTCGCCACCCAGTAGAGGGCGACGGTGGGGGCGTCTTCGGTGTCGAGCTCGCCCGCGAGCAGAACGGCTCCCATGCCTTTGTGCACGCTGTAGGCGGGTCCCGTGAGGACGCCCGCCTGCTGACCGGTGACGACGACTCGGGACGCACGATGGGCGAGGCGCGTCAAGGCACGCTCGACATGCTCGTCGAGCGTGCCGAGGTCGGCGTGGTAGGCGCGCAGGGCGGCCACGAGGGCCGCGCGGTCGACGTCGGGCCGCGAGAAGGCACGCGTTTCGGACAGGCGGGCGGGGTGGCGCTCGAAGAAGTCGGAGAGTTGACCCGCGCGGTAGGCGGAGGCGATGGTCGGTGAAGTCATGCGGCTCTTGTCATGAGTGAATGGGGTTCCGGGCGACGTCGCGCAAACCCGCCTCGTCGAGGACGACGATGCGGCGGTAGCCGAGGTCGAGCAGGCCGCGTTCCTTGAATTCCCCGAGCAGCTTCGTGATCGTTTCGCGTGTGGAGCCCACGAGGTACGCGAGGTCCTGGTGGCTGATGCGGCCCTTGAGGGCCTTCTTACCGCTCTCGGTCGCGCCGCTCGCTTCCGCCATCGTCAGCAAGGCGCCCGCGAGGCGCTGCGACACTTCCAGGAACACGAGGCCCGTGAGGCGCTCTTGCAAATCGCGCGCTTGCCGCGTGAGTTGCGCGCTCAAGGCGACGCCGAGCGCGGGCTGGGAGCGCAGCAAGTCGCGCAGGGTGTTCGCGCCCAAGGCGAGCACCTCGCCGTCCTCCAAAGCTTCGGCGTACAAACCGTACGTGGAGTCGGGCGCGATGCTCGTCGTCCCGAAAAGTTCGCCCGCCTCGTGCACGGCGACGGTGACTTCACGAGCCCCGGCACCGATGCGGTACAAGCGCACGCGGCCCGAGACGAGGATATAGACGGTTTCGGCGGCGTCCTCGGTGTGGTAGATGAGGTGACCTTTGGTGACGCGCACCTTGCGCGCCGTGGCGGTCAAGCTCGCGCGGACGTCGGGCGGCAACTCGTTGAGGAAGCCGCTCTGCTCACTTCGGGGCATATGCGGCCAGTATCGATTCGACGTCGCGGGGTAAGTGCAGTCCAAGTCACGATCCACAAAGTATCGTCCAGATGGGCGTGCGCAAGACGAGGAGTGTTCGCGCGCAGGCGACGGTGATACAATTCCACGCGGACTGCGCGCGGCATGCCGCGACGCACCGTTGGAGGAAGGATGCGGCTCAAAGTTGACTTGCTGCCCGGGCGCGACTACACCGACGTCGTCATTCTCGTCGATGTCTTGCGCGCCACGACGGCGGCTCCGATCGTGCTCGAACGCACCGGCCTCTTCGTCACCCCGAGCTTGCGCGCTGCGCGGCGTTTCGCCGGGGACCGCGGTCTGCTCCTCGCGGGCGAACGCGACGGATTGCCGCCTGAAGGCTTCAATTTCAGCGCTTCGCCTGACGATTTGCGCAAAGCGACGTTCGATCGTGACGTCGTCCTCACGACCGAGAACGGTCCTCGGGCAATCGCGCACGTTCAGGAGGCGCGGCACGTACTGCTGGGCAGTTTCTTCAACGCCCGCGCCGTGATCGAGGCCGCGCTCGAATTGGCCACCACCGACATCGCCATCGTCTGCGCGGGCATGCGCGGCGAGGAAGCGATCGAAGACATCGTCTGCGCGGGTTTTCTCGCCCGCAAACTCGAAAAGACGGGCCGGGTGGAGACCCGCGACCGCGTGAAGCTCGCTCAGACCCTGCTGCGGTCCTTCGCCGACCCGCAAGAAGCGCTGGCGCAAAGCGCGAGCGGTCAACTGCTGATGAAGCTGGGCCTCCACGAGGACCTCGCCGTGGCGTCGCTGATCTCGCACTCGACGGTCGTGCCGCGCCTCCTTTCCGGCGAGGACGTCGAGGGGCACCCCGTGTACCGCTTCGAGGCGGTGTCCATCCCGGCCGCCGAGCCGGCTTCGGAGCGTTCCGTGTGACTCGACCCGATCGCTTGGAGCTCATGGGCTTCCCGCTCGACCCGGTGGACTTGCAAGGCGCGGCGAACGTCCTGTCGACTTGGATGTTGGAGACGCCGAGGCAGCCGCACACGGTCGTCACGCTCAACCCCGAGTTCATCGTGCAGGCGCGCAGCGACGAACCCTTCGCGCGCGCCATTCGCGCCGCCGACCTCGTGACGGCCGACGGCGTCGGCATCGTCTGGGCGACGAAGGAACTGCTCGGCGTGAGCCTTCCGGGACGCGCGCCCGGCTACGATCTTGCCGTGGAGCTCATGCGACGCCACGGCGAGCGCCTCGGCGTGTTCTTCCTGGGCGCTCGCCCCGGCGTCGCCGAACTCGCGGCGGCCAAAGCCCGCGAGTCGTTCGGCGTGAAGGTCGCGGGCGTCCACCACGGTTACTTCGACCTCGCCGACGATCAGCGCGTGGCCGAGCTGGTTCGCGACTCGGGCGCGCACCTGCTGCTCGCCGCGCTCGGCGCGCCGAGACAGGAAACGTTCTTGCAGTACTGGCGGCAAGTGATGAACGTCCCCGTCATGATCGGCGTGGGCGGCACCCTCGACGTGCTCGCCGGGAACGTCAAGCTTTCGCCTCCCTGGACGCGCCGCGTCGGCTTGGAGTGGGCTTGGCGCATCGCGTCGGACCGCAAGCGCTGGAACCGAGCGCCGCGCCTCGCCCGTTTCGTGGCCCTCGTGCGCGCCGCGAAACGCGGAGCGAAGCGATGAGCGAGCACGCGACCGCCGAAGCGATCGTCGTTTCGGAACTTCACACGCTCGACACGCCGAGCGGTGCAGCGCTGCTGATCGAGGCGCTCGCCGAGCGCGGCCTGGAATCCTCCACGTCTCGAGCAACCCTCGTTCTGCGCGACTTTCTCGCGCGAGGTCACCACGTGCTCGTCGCTCGTGATGGCGGCGACCCGGTGGGCTACCTGGCCGCCGTGTGGTCGTTCTCGTTGAGCCGCGGCGCCCCCGTGCTACTCGTCCAAGACCTCTTCGTGCAAGCCGAGCGGCGGCGGCGTGGCGTCGCCACCGCGCTGCTCGAACGCGCCGAGGCGCTCGCGGTCTCGCGTTTCGCGTGTCGCCTCGAACTCGGGGCGGACCTCGGAGACGCGCCCGCGCAAGCTTTGTACGAGCGGCGCGGCTTCGACCGCATCCAGGGGCGGGCGGTTCGCATGAAGCTTCTGCCCGAAGGCATGTCCTGAATCGCCGCGCCGAGCGAAGACAGGCCGCCTCGGTCTTCTTTATCCTGACGGCATGAACGTGACTCCACCTTCGGCGTCGCCGCTGCCGCGCCCGTTCGCGTTTCCACGCGTGGGGCACTTGCCGTTTCTCGCCTTGGACACGCTCGGCTTCCTTCGCCGCGCCGCCAAGACGCACGGAGACGTCGTCGACATTCGCTTCGGAAGGCACCTCACCGTGCTGCTGTCGAACCCGGCGGACATCGAGACGGCGCACTTGCTGTCGGGGCGTGAATTCGACAAGGGCCTGGCGGGCGATCCCGTCCTCGACGCCCTCATCGGGCGCGGCCTCTTGACGAGTGAAGGCGAGTTCTGGCGTCGTCAGCGCCGACTCGCGCAGCCCGCGTTCCACAAGGCGAGAATCGAGGGGTACGCGGGCGCGATGGTGGCGTACGCCGAGCGCCTGGCGCGCACGTGGCGACCCGGAGACGTGCGCGACGTGCACGCGGACATGATGGGTCTGACGCTGGAGATCGTCGCGAAGACCCTGTTCGATGCCGAGCCGAGCACGGAGGCCCTGCACACCGTCGGCGAGGCCCTCGACGTCGTGTTGCGCGAAAACGAGCGGCAGTGGCGCGGCATGCTCTTCTTGGTGCCGCCCTTGCTGGCCGAATCGCGGCGGCGTGTCACGGACGCGGTTCGTCGTTTGAACGCCGTCGTTCGCGACATCATCGACGAACGTCACGCGCATCCCGGCGACCGCGGCGACTTGCTGTCGATGCTGCTCGAAGCGCGCGACGACGAAGGCTTGGGCATGACGGACGCGCAGCTCTTCGACGAGGTCAAGACGATCTTGCTCGCCGGGCACGAGACGACGGCGAACTTGCTGTCGTGGACGTGGATGCTGCTCGCGTCTCATCCCAGCGCCGAGTCGAGGCTGCACGCCGAACTCGACGAAGTACTCCAGAGTCGCGCCCCGACGCTCGCCGACTTGCCGAAGCTCGCCTTCACGACCGCCGTCACGAAGGAAGTCTTGCGCCTCTACCCGCCCGCGTGGAGCGTGCAGCGCCGCACCGTGAACGCGTGGACGCTGCGAGGCCACATCCTTCCGCCGGGTACGCCTCTGCTCATCAGTCAGTACGTCGTGCACCGTGACGAACGCTGGTTCGAAGCGCCCGACGAGTTCCGCCCGGATCGCTGGCTCGAAACGAACTTCGAGCGTCGCTTGCCGAAGTACGCGTACTTCCCCTTCGGGGGCGGACCGCGCGTGTGCATCGGTCAGGCGTTCGCGCAAATGGAGGCGACGTTGCTGCTCGCCGTGCTCGCGACACGGTTCAGGCTTCGCTCCACCGGAGCCGTGCCGCTCGAGGCGTCCATCACGTTGCGTCCCAAGAAGGGCCTCGTGATGCGGCTCCACGGTCGCTGAGCGAAACGAGGAAGCCCTTCTCCCGACGTGGGAGAAGGGCCAGCGAAAAGTCAAAAGTCAGCGGCAGCGAACGTCTTGACCGAAGTACTGCTGGCTGATCTTGGCGTACGTACCGTTCTTCTGCGCGGCGACCAACGCGTCGTTGAGCGCCTTGAGCAGCGTCGGGTTGTTCTTCTTCACGGCCATCGCGATACGTTCTTGGAACAGCAGGGCGCCTTGTTGCAGCTTGCCGCTCGAAGCCTTGATCGCGTCGAGCCCACCGAACTTGTCGCTCACCCAAGCGTCCGCGCGGCCCGCCAGCAACGCTTGCTGAGCGTCGGTGTCCTTCGGATAGGTGTTGACCTTGCCGACGCCGGCGACCTTTTGTACGTTCTCCAGGTACGTCGTGCCGACTTGCACGGCGACCGTCTTGCCTTTGAGGTCCGCCACCGTCTTCGGACCGCCCGTGCGCGACACGATCGCGCCGCCCGTGCAGTAGTGCGGATTGGAAAAGTCGACGGCCTTTTGACGCTCGGGCGTGATGCCGTGCGACGCGATCACGAAGTCGTAGCGATTCTGGTTGAGTCCGATCAGCAGCGAATCGAACGGCTGCGTCACCCACTTCACCTTGAGGCCCATCTGCTTGGCGAGGGCGTTGGCGAGGTCCACCTCGAAGCCGGTGAGGGTTTGGCCTTTGAAATAATTGAACGGCTGGAAGGCACCTTCCGTCGCGATGATGATCGTGCCGTCCTTCTTGATCTGATCGAAGGTGCGAGCACTTGCCGCCGAGACGAGCGTGAGGGTGACAAGCGCGAAGGCGATTTTTTTCATGAGTTCCTCCTGTATTGAGCGGCGCTGAATTGCATTACTTTACATGACGGTGGCTGAGAAAAGAACAGGAACGAGGAGGACGGGCGATGCCGTCCTCCTCGTTTTCATCCTGGTGGTTGCCGAGCGCCTCGAGGCGCTCGAAGTTCAGTCGGCGGAGATGGCGGGCGCTTCCACCGGGCTGCCACGGCGGCCCAGGGAGTCTTCGGTTTGGTAGTCGAAGGCGTGCAAGCGCGGCAATTCCAGCGTGAGGCGCACGTCGTCACCCGGCGCGACGCGGGCGTGCCCTTCGAGCTTCGCCGTGAGAGTCTGACCGGCGATGTCGACGATGATGTCCGTCTGCGCGCCGAGCGGCTCCACGACGAGAATCTTGCCGATGAGCGTCGGGCCGCTCGTCATATCGGTGGCAAGGTCGAGGTGCTCGGGGCGAATCCCCATCCAGATCTGCTTGCCTTCGTACGCGCGCAGCGACTCGGCGAGCGTCCCTTCGGGGCGGATGACAGAGTCGCCGATCTTGAATTGGCCGCCTTGCACCGTCGCCGTGAGGAAGTTCATGGAGGGCGAACCGATGAAGCCCGCCACGAACTTGTTGCGCGGGTAATCGTAGAGATTCAGCGGCGTGTCGACTTGCTGAATCAGCCCGTCGCGCATCACGACGATGCGCGTGCCCATCGTCATCGCCTCGACTTGGTCGTGCGTGACATAGATGATGGTCGTGCCGAGACGGCGGTGCAGCTGGCTGATCTGCGAGCGCATTTCCACGCGGAGCTTCGCGTCGAGGTTCGACAGCGGCTCGTCCATGAGGAACACCTTCGGTTCGCGCACGATGGCGCGGCCGAGCGCCACGCGTTGACGCTGACCACCGGAGAGTTCCTTCGGCTTGCGGGCGAGCAGGTGCTCGATTTGCAGGATGCGGGCGGCGTCACGAACGCGCCTGTCGATGTCCGCCTTCGGCGTCTTGCGCAGACGCAAGCCGAACGCCATGTTCTCGTAGACGTTCATGTGCGGATACAACGCGTAGTTCTGGAACACCATCGCGATGTCGCGGTCCTTCGGCGGCACGTCGTTCACGACGCGTTCCCCGATGCGCAGCGTGCCGTCCGAGATTTCCTCGAGGCCCGCGATCATGCGCAAGGTCGTGGACTTTCCGCAGCCCGACGGGCCGACGAAAACCATGAACTCCTTGTCCTGGATGTGCAGGTTGAAGTCCTTGACCGCCGTGGTCTTTCCGTACCGCTTGTAGACGTTTTGCAGCACCACTTCTGCCATGCTGTGACTCCTTCCCCCATCTCTCGCCCGTGAGCTTCCTCGGACGACCGGGGTGTCGACTGAGATTCTGGGTTACCTTTCCGCCGTGCTGACGAGGGTAGTGTAACACCTTCGTCGCGACCTCGCAGCACTTCGCGATGGACCGCTACGACCTCGCGGCGGTGAGGAAGGCCTCGCGAAGCCTCGGGCCACGACGGGCATGTCTCACGAAACGCTCTACCTCTCCTACACGCCGCTTGAAGGTGAAGCGTGAACGCCGCCCACGATCGTCCATTACCCTGGTGCGGAAGACCGATGACGCATTCCCGACCTATCAAGCTCCTGCTCGTGGAAGACAACCCCGCCGATGTGATCCTCTTCGAGGAGTGTCTGCGCGAGTGGAGCGTTCCGGCTGAGCTGCGTGTCGCGCACGATGGCGTGGACGCCTTGACGTGCCTTCGCGACGGTCCAAGGCCCGACATCATCGTCTTGGACCTCAACATGCCGCGCATGGGCGGCATCGAGTTGCTGAGCGAACTCAAGCGAGAGCCCGCCTTCCAAGCCATCCCGGTGATCGTGTTGACGACGTCGGGCTCGCACGACGACGTGCTCAAGGCCTACGGCAACCACGCCAACGCCTACGTCGTGAAGCCCAACCGCGTCGACGACTTCTTCGAGATCGCGCGAGTGATGGAAGCTTTCTGGCTGCGCGCCGCGAAGCTGCCGTTCAAATGAAGCAAGGCGCTTCCCCTCGCAAAAGCGAGGGGAAGCGCCGACACCCACGGTCGCTCAGTCGGCCGCTGCCGTGCCGCCGACTTGCATGCGGAACACGAACTTCGTGACTTCGCCCTTGACGGTGTCGATCATCTCGTTGAACATCTTGGTCGCTTCGAATTTGTACTCCGTGAAGGGGTCACGCTGCCCGTATCCACGAAGGCCGATGCCTTGACGCAAGACGTCCATGCCGTGCAAGTGCTCCTTCCAGTACTGATCGACGACTTGCAGCAGCACGTAGCGTGACACGCCGACCAGCAAGCTCTGGCCGAGTTCGTTCTCGCGCGCCTCGAACGCCTCGGCGGCCGCCTCCAGCACCTTGTGGTGCGCGTCTGCGACGCTCATGGACTTCAAGGATTCGAAGTCGAAGCTCTCGAACGAGGGAATGGCGTCCAGAAGCGCGCCGCGCAAGCCATCGTAGTCCCACGACTCGGGACTTTGATCGGCGGGCATGAAGTTGTCGAGTTGCATCTCGACGAAGTCGCCGATCATGCCTTCGACGCTTTCGGAAACGTCCTCGTCGGGACCGAGCAGCACTTCGCGGCGTTGCGCGTAGATCGTCTCGCGTTGCTTGCTCATGACGTTGTCGAACTCCAGCAGTTGCTTGCGAATGCTGAAGTTGCGGTCCTCCACGCGCTTTTGCGCCCGCTCGATCGCGGACGTCACCATCTTCGCCTCGATCGGCTGCGTGTCGTCCATGCCGAGCGTGTCCATCATGGCGACGACGCGTTCGTTGGCGAACAGGCGCATGAGGTCGTCTTCGAACGAGACGTAGAAGCGGCTGGAGCCGGGGTCGCCTTGCCGTCCCGCGCGACCGCGCAGCTGGTTGTCGATGCGGCGCGACTCGTGGCGTTCCGTCCCGATGATGTGCAGACCGCCGACTTCCTTCACCTTCACGCGGTCCGCCTCGACGGTGTCGCGAATCTGAACGGCGTCACGCACGAAGGCGTCGTCCACGCCCGGCAGTTGCGCCGCGACTTGCGCGAGGCGCTCGTCGCGGCGCATCACGGCCTTCATGAGGTTCTCGGCTTCCGGTTGGTAGCGGCTGATGCCGATCTTCTCCAGCATCTCGCCGATCATGAACTCGGCGTTGCCGCCCAGCATGATGTCCGTTCCGCGACCCGCCATGTTCGTCGCGATCGTCACGGCGTTGCTGCGGCCCGCTTGCGCGACGATCGAGGCTTCGAGCGCCTCGTACTTCGCGTTGAGGACGCTGTGCTTGACGCCCGCCGCGTGCAGCAACCTCGACAGGGACTCGGACGTCTCGATGCTCACCGTCCCGATGAGGATCGGACGGCCCGTCGCGTGCATCGTCTTGATTTCCTCCACGACCGCCGCGAACTTGCCGTTCTTCGTGCGGTAGATGAGGTCGTCGGCGTCCTTTCGGATGACGGGCAAATTCGTCGGAATGACGAGGACGTCCGCGCCGTAGATGTCGAGGAATTCTTTCTCCTCGGTCTTCGCGGTGCCCGTCATGCCGGAGAACTTGTTGAACAAGCGGAAGAAGTTTTGGTACGTGATCGTCGCGAGCGTTTGGTTCTCGTTTTCGATCTTCACGCCTTCCTTCGCCTCGATCGCTTGGTGCAGGCCCTCGCCGTAACGGCGGCCCGGCATCGCGCGGCCCGTGAACTCATCGATGATGACGACTTCGCCTTTTTCGTTGACGATGTAGTCCGTGTCCTTCTCGTAAAGGTGCAGGGAGCGCAGCGCCTGCGTGATCATGTGCGCGCGCTCCATGTTCTCCGGCGAGTACAAGTCCTGAATCGACAGCAGTTTCTCTATGCGCGTGATGCCTTGCTCGGTGAGGTGGACGCCCTTCGTCTTCTCGTCCACGACGAAGTCCTCGGTCGGCTCCTCGCGCACGCCGGGCTCGGCGGGCAAGCCCTTTTTGAGGCGCTTGACGAGTTTCGCCATGACGTAGTACTGATCGGTCGCCTTTTCAGCCGATCCCGAGATGATGAGGGGCGTCCTGGCCTCGTCGATGAGGATCGAGTCCACCTCGTCGACGATCGCGAAGTTCAGCGGGTGATCGGCGCGCAGCACGAGCCCGTCGGGGCTTTGCGCCATATTGTCGCGCAAGTAGTCGAAGCCGAGCTCGGAGTTCGTGACGTACGTGATGTCGCAGGCGTACGCCGCCTTGCGTTCGTGCGGCTGCATTTGATTCTGGATGAGGCCTACGGTGAGGCCCAGCGTGCGGTACACGAGGCCCATTTCCTCCGCGCCGACCCGCGCGAGGTAATCGTTCACGGTCACGAGGTGGCAACCGCGCCCTTCGAGGGCGTTGAGGGCGAGGGCGAGCGTCGCGACGAGCGTCTTGCCTTCCCCCGTTCGCATTTCGGCGATTCGCCCTTGGTGCAGGGCCGCGCCACCGATGAGCTGCACGTCGTAGTGCCGCTTGCCGATCGAGCGGCGGCCCGCTTCACGGATGATGGCGAAGGCGGGCACGATGACGTCGTCGAGAGTCTTCTCGCCGCTTTGGACCTGCTCGCGCAACTTCGCGTACTCGGCAGCGAGATCCTCGACTTGCTGGATCTCCGCCTCCATGGCGTTAACAGGTTCGACGATCGTCTTGCGCAACCTCGCCACGTCGCGCTGGTTGTTGTCGAACATTTTGTTCAGGAGCCTAAACATGACCCGAGCAGTATACAGCCTTCACGGGTGAAGCAGGAATGAAGGTGAGTAAAGTTCGCTCAAGTTGCATGAGCGCACACGGGGTAAGAACGAAGAAGGCAATGACGCCCGGTTCACGACGACGCGAGCGGCAAGTACGCCGCCGCACCCGCCGAAAGTCCCTCCACCTCTCGTCCTGCCAGCACCGCCGCCGCTCCCGCGAGCGCGATCATCGCTCCGTTGTCGGTATTGAGTCCGCGGCCCGGAAAGAACACGCGGAGGTCCGTCGCTCCGAACGCTTCTCGCAAGGCCGCGTTCGCCGCCACGCCGCCCGACACGACGACCGTGTCGCGCCCGAGGGTGCGCGCGGCACGCCGAGTCGTCGTCACGAGCGCGTCGACGACGGCCCGCTGAAAGCTCGCGGCGATGTCCTCGGTTCGGTACCGTCCGCCGCGCACGGCGAGGAGCGCGGCCGTCTTGAGGCCGCTGAAGGAAAAGTCGAAGCCTCCTTGTCCGGCGAGGGGCCGCGTGAACGGTACGGCGGCGGCATCTCCGCTCTCGGCCGCCCGCGAAATAGCAGGACCGCCGGGAAAGCCGAGGTCGAGCAGACGCGCGACCTTGTCGAACGCTTCTCCTGCCGCGTCGTCGCGTGTGGCGCCCACGAGTTTGTACTCTCCGACGCGCTCGATGTCGAACAAGTGCGTGTGCCCGCCCGACACGACGAGGGCGAGGTACGGCGGAGCGAGTTCGGCTTCGGACGCGGCGGCGTAGATGTGCCCTTCGAGGTGGTGCACGGCGTAAAAAGGCTTGCCGAGCCCTTGCGCGAGGCCCTTGCCGTACAACAAGCCGACGAGAAGCGCCCCCACGAGGCCGGGGCCGTGCGTGGCGGCGACCGCGTCGATGTCCGACATCTTCACGCCCGCTTCGCTCAAGGCGGCGACCGTGACTTCGTCGATCCGCTCGACGTGCTCGCGTGACGCGAGTTCGGGCATGACACCGCCGAACTTCGCGTGGACCATCTGCGTCCAGACGGTGTTCGCGACGACGACGGGAACGCCGCCGTCGATTCGCACGAGGCCCACGCCCGTGTCGTCGCAGGACGTGTCGATTCCGAGGATCAGCATGACGCAAGGATAGCGCCACCGTCCTTCGCGAGCCGTGAAAGAGGAGCGAGGCGAACGCGTTCGCCTCGCTTTCCGAAGTCGAGCGCGGCTAGAACAGGAAGTACTCCGGCACGAATTCGTAGCCGCCACCTTCGCGGCGGCGCACGTACCCGATTCCGGGCCACGGGAAGTGGTACCCGACGACGCGCAGGCGATCGTTCGAGGCGCGGTCGAAGAGTCGGGCGCGCGTGGCGACGGCCGTGGGCTTGTCGGCGTCGAAGCCGAGGTAGTTGGCGGGGAAGCGCAGCGACAGGATGGATTGGCCGCCCGCGTCGGCGAGGTGCATGAGTTGCTGGTCGCCGCTGCGGACGAGGACTGCGAATTGGCCGGCCGTGTGGCCGTAGGCAGGCACCGTGGTGACGCCGGGAACGATCTCGGCGTTTTCTCCGAGCAGCGTGAATCGCGCGCGGTTGGCGATGAGGTTTTTCTGCACGGCGGCGCTGGGCTGCGCCTGAGTTGCCCAGAAGTTGAACTCGGCTTCGCCCATCACGAGGCGGGCGCCGGGAAAGCTGGCGAGCCCCCCGATGTGATCGCCGTGCCCGTGCGTGAGAAACACCGTGGTGACGTCAGCGGGGCGGTAGCCGGCGGCCGCCATGTTCGCCAAGAGACGGCCGGCGTCGCCTCCACGGCCGGTGTCGATCAAGACACGCTGCGTTCCCGTGTCGATCAGCATCGGGTTGAAGTTGTTGACGTAGCGCGCGGGATCGATGAAGTTCTCGCGCAAGGCGGCGGCGAACTGATCTTGCAGTTCGGGATTGGCGCCCCAGTTGGGAAGCGCCGCGCCCGGCGCGGCCTGCCCGTCACTGAGAACGACGACCGTGAAATCGCCGACTTTGGTGCGGTAGAAGCCGCCGCCGTTGGTGCCGGCGGCGGGCGCGTTCTGGCTCGTCTGGGCTTTGGCGGTGAATCCGCTCGTGGCGGCGACGAGGCTGGCGCCGAGGGTGAGTTTGAGGGCGTCGCGGCGGTCAAGGTTCTTACGGTTGGTCATCCCGTGTCCTCCAAGGAAGTAAAATGGCCCCCACATCGTCGTTCATACCGATTTCTGCGAACACACGATCTGCTACAGTGCGTACGTCGAGCACACGAAGATAAAGAGAACCTGAAATGCAACTTTTCCGTGAGCCGACTCGTACCTGAAGGTAAGTCAGAGATTCTGACCGAAAGGAACCGCTGCATGTATCCCAACACCATCGCGACTTCTTCCGTTTCGACCGTTCGATCCTTCTTCAACCGGACGTACTCGTGGATGACGATGGGCCTGGCCCTCACGGCGGGCATCGCGTACCTCACGAGCACGAACGAGAACCTGCTCGGTTTCGTCGCCGAAAACTTCTTGATGCTGATGCTGCTTCAGCTCGGCGTCGTCTTCGGGTTGAGCTTTTTGATCAACCGCGTGTCCGCCGGCGTCGCGAGCGGCCTGTTCGTGCTGTACGCGGCGCTGACGGGACTGACGTTCTCCATCCTGCCCGCCATCTATCCGGCGGCGGACATCCTCGCGGCGTTCGTCACGACGGCGGGCATGTTCGGCGCGATGAGCTTGCTCGGCTACACCACCAAGATCGACCTCACGCGCTTCCGGGGCATCTTGCTGATGGCGCTGATCGGCCTCGTCATCGCCAGCCTCGTCAACATCTTCCTCGCGAGCGGACCGTTGAGTTGGATCATCTCCATCGTCGGCGTGATCCTCTTCGCGGCCCTCACCGCCTACGACACGCAAAAACTCAAGGAACTCGCCTTGAGCGGCGTCGACGCGAGCAGCGCGACGGGCGAGAAGCTCGCCGTGTACGGCGCCTTGACGCTGTACCTCGACTTCATCAACATGTTCATGTTCATCTTGCGCTTGTTCGGACTCGCGCGCAGCAGCGACTGACTTCACTCGCTCGCCGTCACAGCCCCCGCTCGGGGGCTTTTTTCGTATTCTGGCCGCGTGATCCGCCCTGCCACGCCCACCGACGCGTTCTTCGCTGCGCCCCTGATTCAAGAAACCATCGGCGACATCGGCCTCGCGTTGACGGGCGCGCGAAGAAACGAGGAGGCCGAGCCGATCATCGCGGCGTTCTTTCGGCAGCCCGCCAATCGGCTGAGCTTCGAGAACACCTTCGTGGCCGAGCTCGGCGGTCGGCCCGCCGGACTGCTGATCGCGTACGACGGCGCGCGGGCGCACGACCTCGACGCTCCTTTTCGCGAGCGCCTCCGCACACTCGGTCTTCGCAACCACATCGATTCCGAGACGAGCGCGGGCGAGTTCTACCTCGACACGATCGTCGTGCAGGCCGCACACCGCGGGCGCGGCCTGGCGAAACGACTCATCCTCGCCGCCGAGGAAGAAGCGCGGACGCTCGGCTTGCCGACCGCGCTTCTCGTCAGCCCGTCGAACACGGTCGCTTGGAACCTCTACCGTTCGGTGGGCTACGAGGAGGACGCGCGCGTGACCGTCGCGGGACACGCGTACGCCCACCTCGTGAAGCGCCCGTGACTCAACTGGGCTGATCGAGAGGCTTTTCCAAGCGGAACCAGTAGAAGGCGTGCGGGCCGAAGGTGAAGAAGTACGGCAACTCCCCGATCGGCGGGAAGGGCGTCTCGCCGATGAGTTCGACGGGCGTGAAGCCATCGTACGCGCGCATATCGAGTTGCGCCGACTGCACGAAGCGCGACAAGTTGCACACCACCAGCAGCCGCTCCTCGCCGTAAGTGCGCAAGAACGCGAGGACCTTGCGGTTGCCCGTCTCCAAGAATTGAATGTCGCCGCGCGCGAAGGCCGGATAGCGCTTGCGGGTCTGCAAAGTGCGGCGCATCCACTTCAGCAAGCTCGTCTCGAAGCGTTCCTGCGCCTCGACGTTCACCGTCTGGTAGCCGTACACGGGATCGGCGATGACCGGGAAGTACAAGAGGTTGTAATCGGCGCGCGAAAAGCCCGCGTTGCGGTCCATGCTCCATTGCATGGGCGTGCGAACCCCGTTGCGGTCTCCGAGGAAGATGTTGTCGCCCATGCCGATCTCGTCGCCGTAGTACAAGATGGGGCTGCCGGGCAAGCTGAACAGCAGCGCGTGCAACAGCTCGGTGCGGCGACGCGAATTGTCGAGCAGCGGCATGAGGCGTCGGCGAATGCCGACGTTGATCTTCATACGCGGATCCTTGGCGTACTCCGCGTACATGTAATCGCGCTCCTCGTCCGTCACCATTTCCAGCGTCAACTCGTCGTGATTGCGCAAGAACGTCGCCCACTGTCCGAAGCTGGGAATGGCGGGCGTGCGGTCCATGATCTCGCGGATCGGCGTGGCGTCTTCGCGGCGCAGCCCCATGAACAAGCGAGGCATCACCGGGAAGTGGAAGCACATGTGGAATTCCGGTTGCTCGTCGGTGCCGAAGTACGCGACGACGTCCTCGGGCCACTGATTCGCCTCGGCGAGCAAGACCTTGCCGGGAAACTCCTCGTCGGCGAGCTGGCGTAATTCACGCAGGTACTGGTGCGTCTCGGGCAGGTTCTCGCAGATCGTGCCTTCGCGCTCGTACAGATACGGCACGGCGTCCACGCGAAAGCCGTCGAGACCGAGGCCAAGCCAGAAGCGAATGACGTTCTTCATCTCTTCGCGCACGGCCGGATTGTCGTAGTTGAGGTCGGGCTGCTGAGAGAAGAAGCGGTGCCAGAAGTACCGGCCTGCCGTGGCGTCCCACGTCCAATTGCTCTTCTCCGTGTCCGTGAAGATGATGCGGGCTTCTTGGTACTCGGTGCCCGTGTCGCTCCACACGAAGTAGTCGTGGTACGGATTGTCGCGGCCCTTGCGCGCCTCTTGGAACCACGCGTGCTGATCGCTGATGTGGTTCACGACGAGGTCGGCGATCACACGAATACCGCGGGCGTGCGCTTCGGACAAGAAGGCCTTGAAGTCCTCCAAGGTTCCGTAGTCGGGGTGGATGTCGTAGAAGTCGGCGATGTCGTACCCGTCGTCCTTGAGAGGCGAAGGGTAGAACGGCAGCAACCACAAGCAGTCCACGCCGAGACTCTTGAGGTAGTCGAGCCGTGTGATCAGCCCGCGAAAGTCGCCTTTGCCGTCGTTGTTGCCGTCTTGAAACGCGCGAACGTGAAGCTCGTAGAAGACCGCGTCCTTGTACCAATCGGTCGCCATGAGAGGCAGTGTAACCTCCACGCCGCCTTTCACGCAGATTCCACGAGACGAGGGTCTTTAGAAAAGCGCAAGAATTACGCCCCCTCTCCTTAGCGGGAGAGGAGGCGAAGAACCTCGAAGGCCGAGTTACTCCAGCGTCGCTTGCACGCTGATCGCCAAGTTGTTCCTCAAGGCGCCCGAGATCGGGCAGCCTTGCTCGGCTTCCTCGGCGAGGCGCTGAAAGCCTTCTTGGTCGAGGCCGTCGGCGCTTCCACGCACGACGAGTTGCATCTCGGCGAGCTTGAAGCCTCCCGGCACTTGATTCATGACGCAGGTCGCCTCGGTGTGAAGGTCGCGCGGCTCGTGTCCGTGACTTTTGAGGACGTTCGAGAACGCCATCGTGAAGCATCCGGCGTGAGCGGCGGCGACGAGTTCCTCGGGATTGGTACCTTGGCCGTCCTCGAAACGGGTGTGGTAGCTGTACGCCGTGTCCTTGAGGACCCCGCTCGGCGTGGACAGTTCACCTCGACCGCTGCGAAGATCGCCCGTCCAATGAGCGTTGGCTTTTCTCTTGATGTTCGCCATGGCGGCCATCATGACCTCGCCTCGACGACTCTTACGGTGAACATACGAACAGAATTGAGGATTTGTGAACGTGGGTGTTCACCCAATCTTTCGAGTGCGTGACATGAAGGACCCTCATGATGTATATGAGAAGTACGAGCGTTGCTCGAAGGAGGAGACGTATGAAGTTCAGATACTCATTGACGACGTTGCTGCTGTTGGGCAGCACAGCCTTCGCGGGCGGCGGAAGCGGAGAGCCGACGCAACAGCCTGCCGTGCGTCCGGCCGTGCCCGCCCAAACCCAGCCCGTGTCATGCACGGACGCCGCGCCATACGCGCGCGCCGCGATCGACCTCGTCGTGCAGCGCGGCCTCATCGTCGGATACCCCGGTGGATCCTTCGATTGGTGCGACGCCGCCACGCGGCAAGAAGTCGCCGTGATCTTCGCGCGGCTTCTGACGCTGTACAAGCTCGAAGACATCGCGCGCAACACGCAAGAGCTGCAAACGCTGCAACTCGGCTTGCAAGAAATTTTGCGCGCCATCAGCGAACTGCAAGATCAGGTGCGCGCCCAAGCGCAACAAATCGACCAACTTCAAAACCAAATCCGCGCCATCCAAGACGCGCTCGGCCGCGTCACCACCACCCCTGGCCCGGCAGGCGCTCAAGGCCCCGCGGGCGCGACGGGCGCCCAAGGCCCCGCCGGCGAGCAAGGTCCCGCCGGTCCCCAAGGTCCTGCCGGTGCGACGGGCGCCCAAGGCCCCGCCGGCGAGCAAGGTCCCGCCGGTCCCCAAGGCCCTGCGGGCGCGACGGGCGCCCAAGGCCCCGCTGGCGAGCAAGGCCCCGCCGGTCCCCAAGGTCCTGCCGGTGCGACGGGCGCTCAAGGCCCCGCCGGTGAGCAAGGTCCTGCCGGCCCTCAAGGCCCTGCGGGCGCGACGGGCGCTCAAGGCCCCGCCGGTGAGCAAGGTCCTGCCGGCCCCGCCGGTCCTCAAGGCCCCGCGGGCGCGACGGGCGCCCAAGGCCCCGCCGGTCCTCAAGGCCCCGCGGGCGAGCAAGGCCCGGTCGGTCCCCAAGGCCCCGAGGGCCGCGCCGGGCGCGACTTCGTGCCGCCCGCCGAGCCTTTCCGCACGACCTCGTACCTCGGCGTGAGCTTGTACAGCGTCTTACAGCAAAACGTCGGCCAAGTTGTTCGCGTCATCGCCGGGAACGATTCGCTCGTCGGCAACTTCGGCTTGCGCGTGAGCGGCGACATCACCATCAACGGCACGTCGCCCGGCAACAGCGTCGCCCTCGCGGGCACGTACCGCACGACGATCGGCCTCGTCGACGGCTACGTCGGCATCGGCGGCGGCTTGAACTTGTCGAACCAAGCGACGTTCGGCGAAGGCGTGCTCGGCGTCGACTACCGCCTGCTCGAAAACGTCGCCTTGTTCGGCGAAGCGCGCTCGCGCTACTACTTCGACGGCAGCAACGCCAACATCGGTTCGATCGCGTTCGGCGTGCAACTGCGCTTCTGATCGCAAGTTCGAAGACGTCACCTCGCACCCCTCCCGAGTCGGGAGGGGTTTTACACTGAGGCATGTCGCATTGGGGCGTGGAAAGTTGGACGTTCGGCCGGGAGCTCAAGGGATTTCGCAAGCTCGCGCGTGACGAGCGCGGCGCGGTGCTGCTGCTGCACGGCTACGGTGAGCACGCGGGCCGCTACGGGCACGTCGTCGAAGCCCTCGCCGACGCTGGTTTCAGCGTGTACGCGTACGATCAGCGCGGGCACGGCCAATCGAGCGGACCGCGCGCCCTCGTGCGCATGGCCGACCTCGCCGAAGACCACCTCGCGGCGCGCGAGTGGTTGCGCGCGCACGTGAAGACGCCGGTGTTCGCCCTCGGGCACTCGATGGGCGGTCTCGTCACGGCGATGAGCGTCGTTCGCGATTCGCGGGGCCTCGCGGGTGTGATCTTGTCCAGTCCGGCGCTCGTGACGGGACAAGACGCGCCGCCGCTCGTGCGTCGCCTCGCGCCTTTGATCGCGCTCGTCGCGCCGAGCTTTCCCGCCAGCGTCATCGAAAAAGGCGTCTTGTCGCGCCAAGCCCAAGTGCAAGAAGCCTTCGACGCCGACCCGTTGTGCTACACGGGCAAGGTGAAGGCGCGAACGGGCGCGGAGATGATGACGGCGGGCCACGCCTTGTGGTCGCAGCTGGACCGCTGGAGCCTTCCGACGCTCGTCATTCACGGTGACGCCGACCGTCTCATCACCGTGGAAGGCTCGCGGCGTTTTCTGCGTGAAGTCAAGAGCGCGGACGTGCAGTACTGGGAAGTGGCGGGGGGGTATCACGAACTGTTCAACGACGAGGGCGCGGACGAGGCGATCGCGAAGGTCACGTCTTGGTTGAACGGGCACGTCCAATTAAGAGCGTGAACGTCACTTGAAGACTTCCTTCATCTTCGATCCTCGCGTACATGTCGGCAGATGTGGCCACCTAAGATAAAAGATGAAGGAAGTCGAGACATGACTCATCCGCCTCCCCTGTTCCAACCGTTCATGTTGTCTCAGGAAACGTTGGGCGTTCTGCCTGTCGTCGCCTGGGTCATGAACGAACGGGGGCATGTGGTGTTCGTCAACGAGGCGTTCGAGCGCACGTGCGGCGTGACCATGGAGCGCTTGCCGAGCGACTTCGCGGAGTTGTGCGACGAGCACGACCGAGCGTTCGTCCGCAGCGCGTGGCGTGAAGCGCACGAGGCGCACGCGACGCTGAACTTCGAGGCGCGTGTCCTCACGGCCGAGGGTTACCGTTGGTGGCACATTCAAGGCATGGCGCAGGACGCGGCACCACGAGCGTGGCTGTGCCTCGCCACGGACGTCCACGAGCGGCACGCGGCGCTCGAACGCAGCGTCGCCGAGGCCGACGAGCGCGCCCGCCTCACCGAGGCGTTGCAGCAGACGCTCGCGCGGCTCGAGATGACGCTGTCGGCAGGGCAACTCGGGTTGTGGGAAGCGGACTTGGCGAGCGGCAAGACGGCGTGGGAAGGCGAGATGGATCGGTTGTACGGCCTCCAGCGCGGCGAGTTCGACGGGACCGACGACCACTTTCGCCGCCTCGTGCACCTCGACGATCACTCGAGGATGCAAGCGGCGTACGAGCAAGCTCTGCGCACGGGCGTCTACTCCGCGTCGTTTCGCGCGGTGCATCCCGACGGATCGACGCGTTGGCTGCAGTCCGTCGCGCGAGTGGTGCGCGACCACGAAGGGCGGCCCGTGAAGTTGATCGGAGTGAATTACGACATCACCGAGCGCATCGAGGCGGCGGAGGCCCTCAGCGCGTCCGAGCAGCGTTTCCGTCTGCTCGCCGAGCACGCCAGCGATCTCGTGTGCCTCATGTCGCCCGAGGGCGTGTACCTGTACGCCTCGCCGTCGCACCGCCGCATTCTCGGCTTCGAGCCTGACGAACTTATCGGACGCAACGTGTACGAGCTCTTTCCTCCTCACGACTTGAGCGAGATCGAACGCAGCCACGAGGCGGTCTTGGCGGGCCGACCGTTCACGGTGACGTACCGTGGGCAGCGCAAGGACGGCACGCCCCTGTGGCTGGAAAGCACCAGCTTGCCGATTCTGAGCGACGACGGCCAGGTGAGCCAATTGCAAGTGACGACGCGCGACGTGACCGAACGGGTCGAGGCGCGAGAGGCGCTCGAACGCCTCAACGCGAACTTGGAGACGCTCGTACGCGAACGCACCGAAACGTTGCAAGCCGTCATTCGCGGCGCGCCCATCATCTTGTATTCCGTCTCGCCCGACGGGACCTTCGTGCTCTCCGAAGGCCAAGGACTCGGCAAGTTGGGCTTGTCGGGCGGCGAGATCGTCGGGCAGAACATCTTCGAGTTGTACGCCTCGTCGCCCGAAACCCTGGAGTTCGTGCGCCGCGCGCTCTCGGGCGAATTGGCGACGGGCGTCGTGAAGGTGCTCGACCTCGTGTGGGAAATGTGGGTCGCTCCGCGCTTCGATGAGGCGGGCCGCGTCTGCGGCATGATCGGGGTGTCCACCGAAGTCACCGAGCGCGTCAAGGCCGAGGAGGAGTTGCGGCGCGCGAACGCGAGTTTGCGGCGCAGCAACGAGGAATTGGAACGCTTCGCGTACGTCGCCAGCCACGACTTGCAGCAACCCTTACGGGCCGTGACGAGCTTCACAGGCCTGCTCGAGCGCCGCCTCGAGCCGATGCTGGACGACAAGACGCGCCAGTACATGACTTACGTCAAGGACGGCGCGAAGCGCATGAAGACCCTCGTAGACGATCTCTTGGCCTTCGCGCGTCTCGACTCGGCGCCGCCTCGCTTCGACAGCGTGAACGTCGCCGACATCGCCCGAACGGTGTTGCAAGACCTCCAAGCCGAGCTCGACGAGAGCGGCGCGGTCGTCACGAGTGACGATTTGCCCCTCGTGCGCGGCGACTCTTCGCAACTCACGCAGTTGCTGCAGAATTTGCTTTCGAACGCCCTCAAGTTCCGGCGCGACGCGCCCTCTCGCGTGCACGTCGGCGTGACGCGCAGCGGCATGATGTGGCACTTCACCGTCTCCGACAACGGCATCGGAATTCGACCCGAGCACTTCGACCGCATCTTCGAGATGTTCGAACGCCTGCACACCCGCGAGCAGTACGAAGGAAACGGCGTCGGCCTCGCCATTTGCCGCAAGATCGTCGAGGGGCACGGCGGACGGTTGTGGCTGGAAAGCACGCCCGAAATCGGAACGACCTTCCACTTCATCTTGCCCGGTGTGACGAAGGGACGCACGTGACCCTTCGTCTGCTGGTCGCCGAGGATCACCTCGAGGACGTGGAGTTGCTGCGCGCCGCGCTGGAGGAAGCGCCGCTGCCGTGCGAGCTTCATGCCGTGCGCGACGGCGAGGACGCCTTGGCGTTCTTGGGCAAGCGCGAACCGTTCGAAAGCGCGCCCGACGTGCACCTCGTGCTGCTCGACCTCAACATGCCTCGGCTGCGCGGCCTCGACGTGCTGAGAGAAGTGCGCTCGAGCGAACGCTGGCGAGACCTCACCGTGATCATCCTGACGACGTCGGACGCGCCTCACGACGTCGAGGCGAGTTACGCGGCGGGAGCGAACGCTTTCGTCACGAAGCCCGTCGACTTCGCGACTTTCTTCGACGTCACGCACGCGGTCACGTCTTACTACGCGGGGATGCTCGGCGTCGCTCATCGTGCCAGCACGAGCACGTAGACGTCCGTCGCGCCCGCCGCTCGAAGCGTTCGCGCGCATTCCCCGAGCGTGCGGCTGGTCGTGAGCACGTCGTCGACGAGCAACACGCGCCGAGGCGCCCGTTCCGTCGCTTCGAAAGCGCCCTCGACGTTGAGACTTCGCGCCGCGCCGCGCAAGCGGGCTTGCTGACGCGTGCGGCGCACGCGTCGCAGCAAGAGGCGCGACGGCACGCCGAGCCGAGCCGCGACTTCCCTCGCCAAGACGTCCGCTTGGTTGTAGCCACGCTCGCGCTCGCGCGACGCGTGCAACGGCACGCTCGTCACGACCTGCACGTTCCACGCGGCTGGCACGCTCGGCGCGAGAACGCTGGCGAGACGCGACGCCACCTCTCGGCTTCCGTCGAACTTCAGGGCCTTCACGAGCCGCCGCGTCACGCCCGCGTACGGCCCGAGGCTCAAAAGGTGTGGCGACACGTCGGAGCGAAGCATGGAGTGGGCGCTCACGTCGGGACGCAGCGAGGCGAGGCACGCGTCGCACACCCCTCTCGCCGCTCCGAGCGAAGCGCGGCAACCCGGGCAAGATCGAGGCAGCAGCGCCGCGAGAAAGTTCAACACCCGGCGAGCGTATCGCCGGGCGCTGAAGCCGAGGAAAAACCGCTCAGCGCAAGCTCAGCATCATCGCGAAGTGCGCGCTGGAACCGCCGAGGACGAACAGGTGCCACACCTCGTGAAAACCGAACGTTCCGAGGTTGGGTTTCTTCATGGCGTACACGACTGCGCCCACCGTGTACAGCAAGCCCCCGATCGCCAGCCATATCAGCGCGGCGGGCGGCAGGGTCTTGAGAAACTGAGGCAGGAACATCACGGCCAACCACCCCATCCCGAGGTAGAGAGCCGTCGAGATCCAGCGCGGCAACTTCATCGTGACGAGTTTGAGGGTGATTCCGGCCAGGGCGATTCCCCAAATCACCCACAGCACGACGTCGCGCCACGGTTCGCCGAGGCCGTAGTACGCGATGGGCGTGTAGCTTCCGGCGATCAGGAGGAAGATCGCGCTGTGGTCGAGCTTGCGCAACCACCGCAGCGTTCGCTCGGAGCCGTGGAAGGAATGGTAGCTCGCCGACGCGAGGTACAGAAGCGCGAACGACACGCCGAATACCACGAACGGCCACAAGCTGAGACCCTTCGCGTTCGCCCACACGAGCATCACGATCGTAAACGGCACGGCGAGCACCACCCCGCTCCAGTGGGTGAGGGCGTTGATCGGCTCGCGCAAGGCGCTGTACAGGCGTCGCATGCAGGAAGTGTAACGGAAACGACGGAGGACGAATGGTCCCCCGTCATGATCGCGGACGTCGTCCTGGACTACTTGCGGCTGTAGTTCGGCGCTTCTTGCGTGATCGTCACGTCGTGCGGATGGCTCTCGATCAGGCTCGCCGACGTGATGCGCGTGAACTGCGCGTCGCGCCGTAACGTGTCGAGGTCGGGCGCTCCGCAGTACCCCATCGCGCTTCGAAGGCCGCCCACGAGTTGATACAGCACCTCGCTCACCGCGCCCTTGTACCCCACGATGCCCTCGATGCCTTCGGGCACGAACTTCTTCGAACCGCTTTGAAAGTACCGATCTCCGCTGCCCTGATCCATCGCTCCCAGCGACCCCATGCCCCGGTACGACTTGTAGCGGCGCCCTTCGCGCAGCACGACTTCGCCCGGCGCTTCGTCCGTCCCGGCGAACATCGACCCCAGCATCACCACGCTCGCGCCCGCCGCGATCGCCTTGGGCACGTCCCCGGTCTGCTTGACGCCGCCGTCGGCGATGACGGGCACGCCCTCGGGCAAGGCCGCTTCGGTGGTGTTGAAGATCGCCGTGATTTGCGGCACGCCAACGCCCGTGACGACGCGCGTCGTGCAGATCGACCCTGGCCCTATTCCCGCCTTCACGGCGTCCGCTCCCGCCAAGATCAAATCCCTTGCCCCCTCGTACGTCGCCACGTTTCCGGCGACGACGTCCACGTCGAAGTGGGTCTTGACGCGTTCCAGCGCGCGCAAGATGCCGACCGAGTGCCCGTGCGCCGAATCGAGCACCAGAACGTCGACGCCCGCCGCGACGAGAGCGCCGGCGCGGTCCATGAGGTCGGGCGAGTTTCCGATGGCGGCGGCGACGCGCAGGCGACCCATGTCGTCCTTGGCGGCGCGCGGGTACTTGATGCGCTTCATGACGTCCTTGATCGTCACGAGACCCGTGAGCTTGTAGTCCTCGTCGACCACGAGAAGCTTCTCGATGCGGCTCTTCTTGAACTGCGCCTCGGCGTCCTCCAGCGACGTCCCGACAGGCACGGTGACGAGGTTCTCGCTCGTCATGACGTCTCGCACCGGGGTGCTCATGTCGGTGACGAAGCGCAAGTCGCGGTTCGTCACGATGCCGAGGAGTGTACCGTCGGGCGCGGTGATCGGCACGCCGCTGATGCGGTACTCGTTCATGAGGCGCTCGGCGTCTCCGACGGTCGCTTCGATCGGCAGGGTGATCGGATCGACGATCATGCCGACTTCGGAACGCTTCACCTTGCGGACCATCTCGGCTTGCAGTTCGAGCGGCATGTTCTTGTGAACGACCCCGATGCCACCTTCACGCGCCATGGCGACTGCCATGTTCGTTTCGGTGACGGTGTCCATCGCGGCGGACGCGAACGGAACCTTGAGGCGGACGCGACGCGTGAGCTGCGCCTCGAGGCTCACCTCGTTCGGAAGAACTTCGCTGCGCCGCGGAATGAGCAGCACGTCGTCGAAGGTGATGCCGTCCTGGGAGAACTTGTACGCGAAGCGGTCGTTCGAAGCGTCCATATTGGCGCGAAGTATACCCCTCGCGCGGGCGAATCACGGGAAGCTGGCCCCCTCTTGCGCGCCCGGACATCGCGTGCTAATCTTCTCCTCGCCCGTAAGGGACCCTTCCGAGGGGCTGTAGCTCAGCTGGGAGAGCGCCTCGTTCGCAATGAGGAGGTCAGGGGTTCGAATCCCCTCAGCTCCACCAAGAAAACCCCGTCACCGACGGGGTTTCGCTTTTTCGGATCCTCGATTCGGCCGATATTAGACGAAGTTTGGCAAACGGTTGGCAAACCGAGTTTCCGCTTCCTCCGCTCGACACGCTTCAATCGCGTCGATGCACCCACAAAACGTCCGTGGCGAAACGACTCGAATCGTCGATCCAACTTCGAAGTTCCATGGCATCTTCGGGCGTGATCATGGCCAAAGTGGTCGTCGGCGCCGCGCCGAATGGACTGTCGAACCCGTAGCCGACCATGACGTTCAATCGATCGGTGAGCAGGAAGCGATCGTGGAACTTGTCGAACTTTTCCGGCAGCGCACCTTCGACACGCCGCACCTTCAACGTGACGCCCGCGGGAACGAGTCGAGGCAGTCGCCGCTCGCAGTCCACTTCGAAGGTGTCCGCGGAATTGTTCGCGGTGCACAGGCAAACGATTTCGACGCTCGGACCGCGCGCAACTTCGAGCTGCCCAAGCAGTTCGCCGAGCACGCCGACGTGTCGAGACGAAGGCGAAAAGTACGGGTCCAAAAGCAGCACGCTGTGACTTCGCGCGAGCGTTCGACCGAACACGTCGCCGTATTGCTCTGGCTTCTTCGCGATGCGTCGAGATTGAACCGCTCGCCACCAAGATTGCCCGTCGTGCGCCTCGTCGATTCGCTGCGTGCCTCGGCGCCCGTCTTCAGTCAAAACGGCGTCGAACGGATCGTCGGCATGTTGCTTCAACGCGTTCTCGAGCCAGGAGAGTCGCCCGTCGTACGGCGAGCCCGTCCTGTCGACGTAGATCGTTTGCGACGCGGTGTTCTGCTGCTCTTCGAGCCAAGCTTCGCATTGTGCCAGCGCCCTGGCGCTCCCTCTCCCCTGTTCGCGCATGGTGTGAATCGCTTGTGCAACTCGCCGACGCCACTTGCTCGAGCTTTGCAGCGTCGCCAAGTAGCGACCGCTGTGCGAGCCGAACGCCATCACGAACGAATACGGAAGCGGATGTTGAGCGAGCGCGTCGGGTTCGACGGCGTACTCCCGCAGCATCACATCAGCTCCTTCGAGCGATCGGCGAAGAACCCCTTGGGCCAATGTCCTTCGAATTCACCGTTGACCGTCAGCGGAACTTCTCGAAATGTACTTCCTTGCGAACTCGGTTCGCCGAACAGCACGAGGACGTCTTGAGGGCCGATTCGTAGTTCTTCACTCGGCTCTTCGCCCTCGGTCGTCTCGCGTATCCGCCGAAGGATTCGCAGCATGAGATGCTCGCTGTGCGTCTCCAGCAAGAACACGCTTCGATTTCTCTTGGCACTCGCGATGAACGTGTCGGCCAACTCGGCTTGCAACGCGGGGTGCAAGTGCAGTTCGGGCTGTTCGATGGCGACCAGCTTTTCGTCCTCGGCCTCCGCGTACACCAACACGGGCACGACTTGGCTGATTCCCGTTCCGACGTCCCGAACGCTGACTGCGACGTCGTGACGCACGTCGAACAACACCAATTCTGCGCTAGCGGGCGACGTGAATTCGTCGTAGGCGTTCGGGCGATCGGCGTAGAACTTCTCGGCCGACAGGTCGGCGAGCGAAGCCGAGTGTTCGGCCGCCCACCAGGACAAGCGCAGCTGCCCAAGCTCGGCGGTTCTCGAGTTCGCGAAGTCGATCGCCTCGCTTTCCGCGTCCAAGTCCACGTCTTCGACCTTCGAGTGCTCTTCCGCATCGGGGAACTCTTCCAAAGACGCCAGGTGTGCTTCGAGGACTCTCCGTCGCACCTGCTCCAGCGCGTGCTCGAAGGCTTCGAGCGGGATTCCTTGGAGAGGAAGCTCTGTCCTCAAGGCTTTCGTCAGCCACGAAACACCTTGTGTCAGGCCATCCTCGTATGCCAAGTGCTGCCTTCGCCGGACGCTTCGCTGATCGAACAGCCTCCGATCGACGAATCGGTAAGACGTGTTCAGCCCGTGCGGACCCAACCAGCGGTTAACTCTTTCTCTGATATTGCCGTCCTTGACGAGGGTCGACCAAACGTCGCCGTCCTGCCGACTCGATTGCTCTCGTCCAAGACGTCGATCCGGCAGACGACGCAACGGACCGAGGTAACGAAATCCTTCGAGCGCGCGAGCAGTGTCGACGGCCAGCGTGTCGACGAAACGTACGAACAGCGGTAGGACCTCCTCGACGAGTCTGCGCTGGTTCTCCAAGTAGTGGGAGGCTAGGAAGTAGGCGTGCTGGTCTTTTGCCAACTGTTCGCGATCTGGATTATGCAACGGCCGCGCGAGATGATCGAGAAGCCGACGTCCAACGTCACCTGCAGGAAGGCGAAGTTGTCGAGGCGTCGTTGACGTCTCGAATTCGGCGAAAACTTCACGGAACGCCGACGAATGCGAAGCGAGGGACGGTAGATAACGATGACTACGATCGCCCACGTCCTCCACCGCCTGCCACCGTCTCGTGCCTGGGTTGTGCTCGACGTGAAGACCACGAGGTGCGGCACGCCCCAACACGCCGGTGAGAAGCGCGGCTTCCGGAATCGCGAAGTCCGTTCGAAGAGCCGTCAAGACAGCAGCATTCAATTCTCGACCCGCCATGTCGTAACGGGATCGCGAAATCTGCAATATTTCGGGATTCGTCGATGCTTCCTTGAATTCCGACCGCAGGGCCGAATGCACGAGACGCCGCAGCTGCGGTGCGTCGGTGTTGAGGTGAGTGAGCGCGAGCGCGCGCGGGAAACTCCTACCCTGAACGTCGGCCACCTCAGCCGCTTCCAACGTCAAGAGGTAGGTGTTGTCCTCGTAGATACGGCATCGACGAATGCCACCTTGATCCAAGCGGCGGTTCGGGTCTTGCGCGAGTCGAGGGTCCTGCTGCTCGTCCCGATCCAAGCCGAGCTCCATGTCCCACGTCAAAGTACGCTTGCGGCGCGACGTACCTGGCCGGTCCTCCGAACGATCGTCGGTAGCCTCGACGGTGAATTTCAGCCGGCACGTACGCGAAGGAACGCGACCGTGGATGAAACTCAGCAAACCGCCGAGATCGACCTCCTGTGCTTGGTGTCGAATCACACCCGGGTTGAAGTCGCCGACTTCGAACGCTCGCTTGAGAAGGAGCAAGGCTTGGATGACCGACGATTTGCCGGCGCTGTTAGGACCGAACAACAGCGTGAGAGGCTTGAATTCCACCCTCTGCGTCGTACGAATCGACTTGAATTTTTCCAGCTCGATTGACTTCAACATGCGACCTTTCGACGTGATTCGACGGGTGGTAGGACGATCTACGATGCCAGATTATGGCGAGACAGCGTATCCGCCAAGCGAAGTTGCGACCCTACGCAGGATGGCTGACGCAGGTCGCTGCAATCGTCCGGTAGAACAAAAGGCCCATCGGCCGTGGACCTGGAAAACGCGAAGTCATTTGCGAGGCCGACGCCGTTCTTCGTGAGCTAAGCTTCGAAGGATGCCATTCCAATTCGTTCAGGAGTGCTTAGCGTGATCCCCGAACCTGGACAACTCGTCGAAGTGCGCCGACGGCGCTGGGTCGTCGGCGACGTTCGCGCCTCCTCACTTGAAGCGAGCGGCGCGTCGCACGTCGTGCGCGTCACGTCCGTCGACGAGGAAGGACCGCGCGACGAGCTCGACCTCGTGTGGGAACTCGAACCCGGCGCGCGCGTCTTGGAACGCGCGGGCTTGCCGAGGCCGCGGAGCTTCGACGACGCAACCGACCTCGACGCCTTCTTGGACGCCGTGCGGTGGGGCGCGGCGACGAACGCCGACCGCTCGCTGCTTCAAGCGCCGTTCCGGTCGGGCGCGACCATCGAAGACTACCAACTCGACCCGGTCGCGCGCGCCGTGGACATGGCGCGCGTGAACCTCTTGATCGCGGACGACGTGGGGTTAGGCAAGACGGTCGAGGCCGGGCTGGTCGTGCAAGAGCTGCTGCTGCGGCACCGCGCGCGCACGGTGTTCGTCGTCGTGCCGGCGTCGCTGCAAGTGAAGTGGCAAGTCGAGATGCGCGAGAAGTTCGGGCTGGAGTTCCGCATCGTCGACACCGAGTACTTGCGCGACTTCCGTCGGCGCCGCGGCATTCACGCCAACCCTTGGACGTCGTTTCCGCGCCTCATCACATCCATGGACTGGGCGAAGAGCGGCGAAGGCTTGCGCTTGCTCGAAGACGCTTTGCCGCCGCACGCGACGTACCCGCGGCGCTTCGACGTCTTGATCGTCGACGAGGCGCACAACGTCGCGCCGTCGGCGAGCGAACACTACGCCGTCGACAGTCAACGCACGCGCTTGATTCGCAAGCTCGCGCCGCACTTCGAGCACAAGCTGTTCCTCAGCGCCACGCCGCACAACGGCTACCAGCAGTCGTTCACGTCGCTGCTCGAACTGCTCGACGATCGACGCTTCTCGCGTTCCGTGCCGCCCGACCCGCGGCAGTTGCAGCAAGTGATGGTGCGGCGCCTCAAGAGCGACCTCGTGGACGCCGAAGGCCGCGCGCTCTACCCGAAGCGCGAGTTGCGCGGACTCGAAGTCGCGTACGACGACGAGGAACGCGACGTGCAGCGCCTGCTCGCCGCGTACGCCAAGGCGCGCTTGGACGCGTCGAGCGGCACGCGGCACGAGTACGCCACGACCTTCGTGCTGAAGCTGCTCAAGAAGCGTCTGTTCTCGTCGCCGCGCGCGTTCGCCAAGACGCTCGCCGAGCACCGCGCGAGCCTCGCGGGCGCGCGCGAACGCGTCACAGCGAACGACCTGGACGAGCGCATCTTGCGACGCGCGCTCGCGCGCGCCGAGGAAGACCACGCCGACGACGAGGAAGCCGAACGCGCGCTGGACGAAGCGACGCGCGCCGCGAGCGGCGCGTCGACGCCGCTCGCGGTCGAGCAGCGCGCGCTGCTCGACCGCTTGACGGCGTGGGCGGAACGCGCGAAGAACCGCCCGGACGCGAAAGCGCGCGCGCTGCTCGCGTGGCTGGAACGCGAAGTCCGCCCGGGCGGCGCTTGGAACGATCGCCGCGTGATCCTCTTCACCGAGTACCGCGACACCATGGCGTGGCTGGAAGAGATCCTCGTCGCGAACGGATACGGCGGCGACCGCCTCGCGAAGTTGCACGGCGGCCTGCCGCACCCCGAACGCGAAGAGGTCAAGGCGGCGTTCCAAGCGAGTCCGGCGGTGTCGCCCGTGCGAATCTTGCTCGCCACGGATGCCGCGTCGGAAGGCATCGACCTTCAAAATCACTGTTCGACGTTGCTGCACGTCGAGATTCCGTGGAATCCGAACGTCATGGAGCAACGCAACGGCCGGGTCGATCGGCACGGGCAGAAGGCGTCCGTCGTGTCGATTTGGCATCCCGTCGGGAAGCGCGGCGGCAGCGACGACCGCGACGTCGACGACTCGGAGTTCCTGCTGCGCGCCGCGAGGAAGGTGGACGCGATTCGCCAGGACCTCGGCAGCGTCGGTCCGGTGCTCGCGCGCCGCATTGAGGAGGCGATGCTGGGCGGCGCGAAGACGCTCGACACGACGGACGCGGCGCGCAAAGCGGAAGCGGCGCGCGGCTCGCTCGCCGTGGAGCGCCGCTTGCGCGAACGCGTGGCGGACTTGCACGCGAAGCTCGTCGAGTCGCGCGACGACTTCGGCCTCGCGCCCGAGCGGGTCGCGCGTGCCGTGGCGCTCGCGCTGCGCCTCGACGGTCAGCTGCCGCTCGTGCCGACGACCTTGCCGGGCGCGCCCGACGGCGCGGTGTTCGACGTGCCGATCGCGACGGGTTCGTGGGGTCGTGCGAGCGCCGGGTTGGAGCACCCGTTCACGAAGAAGCGCCGTCCGATCACCTTCGACCACGCGGTCGCGAAGGGGCGCGACGACGTCGTCCTCGCGCACTTGGAGCACGACCTCGTGCAGCTCGCTTTGCGCCTCCTGCGCGCCGAGGTGTGGTCGTCGGAAGGGAGCGCGCGCTTGCAGCGCGCCGCGGTGCGCGCGGTGCCCGACGCGTTGCTCGCGACGCCCGTCGTCGGCGTGTGGTCGCGCCTCGTCGTCACGGGCGGCGACCACCGCCGGTTGCACGAGGAGTTGACCTTCGCGGGCGGCGAGCTCGGGCACGACCGTTTCGTGCGCGTGCCGCAAGTGACGCGCTTGCGCGACTTGGAGCGCGCTTCCACGCCGACCTTACCGAGCGAGGCCTTGTTCGGCGCGCTCGTCGATCGCTTCGCGCGCCACGAGGAGCAGATTCGCGCGGCCGTCGAAGCGCGTTCGCGCGACCGCATGGCGACCCTCGTCAACACCTTGGAGCGCCGTGCGAAAGCCGAAGCGGACGACGTCGTACGCGTGCTCGCCGACTTGGAGGGCGCGTTGCGGCGCGAGATCGAGCACGAGGAGCCGCTGCAACCGATGCTGTTCACCCCGCCGGAAGCCGAGCAACTGCGACGCGACCGCGCCGCGTTGCGCGAGCGCTTGCGGCGCATTCCCGAGGAGCGCGACCGCGAACTCGAAGCGACGCGCCTTCGCCACGCCGACCCCACGCCGCGCACTTTCCCCGTCGCGGTGATCTTCCTCGTTCCCGAATCCACCTCGCGAGGTCGCGCCTGATGCCTACCTTTCACGACACCGACTCCACCCTGGATTGGCTTTCGCTCGTCGACGTCGCCGGCGCTTGGTTCGCCCCGGACGTCTTGCGCGACGAATTCCCGCAAGGCCTCGACACGCCCGACCCGGCCGCGCGCCGCCGCGCGCACGCGGCGTGGCAGGAGTGGCGCGCCGCCGTCGACGACGAGGACGCCCTCTTGCCGGGCTTGCACCGCGAGTGGGTGAAGCTCGTCCTCGACGAAGTGCTCGGCTGGCGCGCCGGCGTCCTCGGCGACGTCGAGGACGACGCGTTCGCGCATGTCGTGCCGGAGTCGGGCGAGACGCTACGGCCGACCTTCGTCGTGGGCCGCGCGGGCGGCGCGCCGAAGATGCTGGTCGTCGTGCACGACGCGAACGTGGCGCTCGACAAGCCGCTCGCGAACGCGCGCGGCGCGGCGTCGCCGTTGGAGCGCGCCGCGACGTTGTGCCGCGCGCTCGGCGTGCGCGCGGCGCTCGTCACGAACGGCGAGCGTTGGACGCTGCTCGACGCGCCGCTCGGGGCCGTGTCCGGGCACGTGTCGTGGTTCGCGCGCTTTTGGTGGCACGAACCCGTCACGTTGCGCGCCTTCGCGTCGTTGCTGAACGCGCGCCGCTTGTTCGGCCGCGAGGAAGGCACGCCGTGGGCGCTGCTCGACCGCTCGGCGGAATTCCGCGAGGACGTCACGTCCACGCTCGGCGAGCAAGTCGAGCGCGCCGTCGAAGTGCTCGTGCGCTCCCTGGACCGCGCGAACCGCGACAAGAACGGCGCCTTGCTGCGCGACGTGTCTCCGGCCGAGCTGTACGAAGCGGGCTTGACGGTCATGATGCGGCTCGTCGTGCTGCTGTGCGCCGAGGAACGCGGGCTGCTGCTGCACGGCGAGCCGACGTGGGACGAAGGCTACGCCGTGTCGACGCTGCGCGGACAACTCGACGAAGCGGCCGATCGCGACGGCCCCGCCGTGCTCGAACGACGGCACGACGCGTGGAGTCGCTTGCTCGCCACGTTCCGCGCCGTGTATGGCGGCGTCGAGCACGAGTCCGTGCGCTTGCCTGCCCTCGGCGGTTCGCTGTTCGACCCGGACCGCTTTCCCTTCCTCGAAGGCCGCGCGAAAGGCACGACGTGGAGAGGCGCGCCCACCGAGCCGCTGCCGATCGACAACCGCACGGTGCTGCTGCTGCTGTCCGCGCTGCAGAAGCTGGAGCGCGGCGACGGCGCGCAACTCCTGTCGTACCGCGCGCTGGACGTCGAGCAGATCGGACACGTCTACGAAGGCCTGCTCGAACGCACGGTCGCGCGCACGACCGAACCCACCCTGGGATTGGAAGGCTCGAAGAAGGCGCGCAACCCGAACGTCACGCTCGCCCGCCTCGAATCCGCCGCGTTGGACGGCGAAGGCAAGCTCGTCGACTTCCTCGTCGAGGTGACGGGTCGATCGAAGTCCGCCCTCGCGAAGGCCGTGAAGAAGGACGTCGACGACCACGACCGCGCGCGCTTGCTGCGTGCGTGCGAAGGCGACGTCGCCCTGATGGAGCGCGCGCTGCCGGTCGCGCACCTGCTGCGCGTCGACGCGTGGAAGGAACCGGTCGTGTACCCGGCGGGCGCGTTCGTGGTGACACGCGGCGACGACCGCGGCGCGACCGGCGCGCACTACACGCCGAAGGCCCTCACCGAGAAGGTCGTCGCGACGACCCTCACGCCGCTCGCGTACCACGGCCCCGCCGAGGGCGAGCCGCCCGACGCATGGCGTCTCAAGACGCCCGGCGAACTCCTGGACCTCAAGATCTGCGATCCCGCGATGGGTTCGGGCGCCTTCCTCGTGCAAACGTGCCGCTGGCTCGCCGAACGGCTCGTCGAAAGCTGGGCGAATGCCGAAGCCGCCGGTTCGGTCGTCGACGCCTTCGGCGAGGTGCGCGACGCCACGAGCGGCGCGGAACCCCTCGCGAACGACGCGGAGGAGCGCTTGCTGCTCGCGCGCCGCCTCGTCGCCGAGCGGTGCGTGTACGGCGTCGACGTCAACCCGTTCGCCGTCGAACTCGCCAAACTGTCGCTATGGCTCGTCACGCTCGCCAAGGGACGCCCGTTCGGCTTCCTCGACCACAACCTTCGCCACGGCGACAGCTTGCTCGGCTTGCACCATTTGGAGCAGCTCACCGAGTTCGCCATGACGCCGACGGGCAAAGCGCGCCTCTTCGCGGGGAACGTCGAGGCCGCCGTGAACCGCGCGGTCGAAGCGCGCCGTCGCCTGCGCGCCACGCCGATTCGCGACATTCGGGACGTCGACGCGATGGCTTCGCTAGACGCCGAAGCGCGCGCCGTGCTAGAACGCCCGCACCATGCCGCCGACGCCTTGATCGGGGAGGCTTTAAAGCACGCGGGCACGAAGAACGCCTTGAACCCGGCGTTGAACCTCGTTTCCGGCGACGTCGGGCGGATGCTCGAAGGCGATGCCCAAGCCGCGAAGACCGTGACGGACCGGGCCGCCGCCTCGCTCGCGACTGACTTGCCCAGCAAGGGTCGGCCGCGCCGCCCATTTCATTGGCCACTCGAATTTCCCGAAGTATTTGTGCGTGAATATGGTGGTTTCGACGCCTTTGTCGGCAATCCTCCATTTGCTTTTGGCAAAGACGTCTCAACTACAATGGGGAGCAGCTACAATCATTTTTTGGCAAATCGAAACAGTCACGCAACAAGAAATATTGACTTGTGTGTACATTTTTTACTTCTCAGCTCTACTCTTGTCAGACGACAAGGGACCATAGGACTGATAGCGACCTCCTCGATAACCGAGGGCGAGTCTAGAATATCTGGATTGAAACATATTATTGAAGGCGGATCAACTATCTATTCTGCAAGCCCTCGAAGGAAATGGCCAGGCAAAGCCAATGTATTTTTCTGCTTGGTTCATATCATTTCTGGAGCCTGGAGGGGCACTAAAAATATTGACAATTTACAGGTTCAAGAAATCAATTCTTTTCTTGAACAAGAGAATGATTGGGAGTGCAAAAGTCTATTAGAAAATGAGGGAAAGGCATTTAACGGGGTAATTCCAAACGGGGATGGCTTTTTCTTAAGTATCGAGGAAGCAGAGCGATTGCTGAAAAATCCGATCAATTCTCGCTACATCAGACCGTTTCTGATCGGCAAAGACCTAAATAGTAGCCCAAGTCAAAAACCGCAACGCTATATCATAGATGTCAACGATCTAAACGAAGGCCAACTACTTAAACTCGATGAAATTCATAATATTCTTGAGATGCGCGTTAAGCCTCATCGATTTGAGATAAGAAGCAGTAAGCCATCTTTATGGAAGCAATGGTGGATTTATGAAAAGAATGCAAAAGCATTGGCAAAAGTGCTTCCAAAATATGCAGAGGTTTTGGCAATATCAAGGGTTAGCAGTTCTTGCTCTTTCGCTTTTGTCCCCTCTAACTACGTCTTCGACAGCGCAGTAGTTGTAATCCCAACTGAATCAAGAGCGCTATTTGCAGTCTTGCAAAGCAATCTTCATTTGGTGCATGCCTGGAGATATGGAGGCCGACTAAAATCCGATCTACGGTACAGCCCAACGATGTGCTTCACAACATTCCCAATTCCACACTCGATTACTTATGACGATGATCTCGCAAAATCCGGCCGACGCCTTGAAAACTTGAGAAGGGATTGCATGGAATCCAGAGGTATTGGACTTACCGCACTACTGCGGCTTGTAAATAGCAATGATTGCAACGATCATGATGTGAAAGAATTAAGAAATGAAATAGTGAGTAATGATAAAATAGTAGCAAAAGCATACGGAATCTACTTTGACTTAAATCATGGTTTCCACGATGTATCGTACTTACCCGAGAATGATCGGAGACGTTTCACGATTTCGGAAGTTGCACGGTTAGAGGTTTTAGCTCGCCTAGCGAACCTGAATTTCGAGTACTACGAGGCAGAGCAAGCGAAGGCGACCCTGCCCGTGAAGGGCCACGCCAAGAAGTCCGGTAAGGCGGACGCGGCGACTGTCGACGACAAGCAACCCGACTTGTTCGGTACCACCACTGCAACCTCGCCTTCGGACCGCGCGACCGCGATCGCGGCGTTCCTACGCGAGCGAGGGGGATGGCACGGCAAGGACGCGATCGTGACGAACTTGAAGCTGCCGGACTCGGCGTGGAGCACAGCAATCGCGCAGCTGCTCGACGCGGGCCTCGTCGAGCGCGAAGGCGAGAAGCGCGGCGCGAAGTACCGAGCGAAGTCGTGAAGGACGATCGGAAGGAGAAGTCGAACATGACGAACGAAGCAAGGCGACGGGGCGGCGCGCTCGAACGTCCCCCTCGAATTCCGAGCGCGTGGCTCGCGAGCCTTGACGCCTTCACGCGGCTCGACGAGCACACGTTGGCATTGCCGGGCGACCGCGAGCGGTGGCGCGATGTGGGCGAAGGCGACGCGGTCCTCGTGGCCGAGGAGCACGGCGAGGAGTGGCGCGTGGTCCACGTGGGCCGCGTGTACCGCGTGCGGTCCACGAGCGCAGAGACGACCTTGTACTTCGACGTGTCGCGCCGCGTGGACGGCGAGCCGTCGCTGGCGTCGCTCGGTTTCGACGGGCACGATCCGCGCGTCCTCGTGGCACGCGTGGACCAGGCGGCGTTCGCGAAGGCGGTGCGCGACGCCACGGGCGCGGCGTGGGAAACGCTGCCGACGAGCGACGATCAGGCGTACGTGCGCGAGCTGCTGCGACTCGCGCTCGTCGACGACTTGCTCGGCCCGGCCGACGGGCCGCACGAGGAGATCGTCGAGATGAGCGTGCGCGACCGGTACCTCGTCGGGAAGCTCGCGCCCGTCGACGTGATCGCGAATCCCGTCGCGACGCTCGACGCCGACGAGGACGCTGGCGCGCCGATCGACTTGCGGCCGCTCGAAGGCGTCGCGGCGGACCCCGGGCAGGCGTTGGAGGGCGCGTCGGGCCGCCCGAATCCCGAGGAGGAAGCGTCGGAGCTCGACGCGTCGCGCAACGCGTCCATCGTGCCGTCGTCGTTCGGCTTGACCTTCTGCGTGGACGCGGACGCGACGCACGTGGAAGTCGAAGCGACGTGGGGACGGTACGAACGCCGCGAAAGCGAACGGCAAACCGACCCTCGAACGCAACGCCCGATGCGGGCGTGGAAGCGGATTCCATCGGGCGGGAAGTTCGCCTTGAGCTTGGACGGCGCGATGATCGAGCCGATCGCGCCGGACCCGGCGTGCCCGGGCGTCGTCGTGCGCGGTCGCGTGCGCCTCTCGCCGAACGGTCGCGACCGCCTCGTGACGCTGTTCCTCGTGAACACGCAACGCGAGCCCGACGCGAACGTGGACGCCGCGTGGCTCTTCCAACCCGAACTCGTCGTGCGCGACCTCGGCCGCGACGGATCGTTCCGGCGCCGCCCGCCCTTGGAGGAGGACGGCACGGACGCGGAGCGCGCGGCGCTCGCGATGCTGTACCGCGAACACGTGGAGTTCGCCGTGGGGCACGGCGTGGCCGTCGCGGCGCGCGTGTCGCTGTTCGATTTCGAGCGCGCGACGGAAGTGCGGACGCGGGTGATGCCGAGCTACGAAGTGCCGATCACGGAGACGCCGCCGCTCGACGGCGTGCCGAGCGACTTCCTGGACATGCGCCGCCTCGCGGCGATGGACCGCGAGACGCTCGTCGCGGGCTTCGACGCCTTCGTCGCGTCGTACACGGCTTGGATCGCGGCGCAGCGCGCGAGGATCGCCACCGACGTCGCGGGCTGGGAGGACACGGCGAACGCCGCGCTGGAGCGGTGCGAGCACGTGCGCGACCGCCTGAGGGAAGGCGTGGACGTGCTGCGGCACGACGACGCCGCCCTTGAGGCCTTTCGCTTCGCGAACCTCGCGATGGCCGATCAGCGCGTTCGTTCCATCTTCGCGTTGCGTCGCCGCCGCGGCGAGACGTTGACGGTGGGGGACGTGGACGTGCCGCGCAACCACTCGTGGCGTGCGTTCCAGTTGGCGTTCGTGCTGCTCGGCGTGCCGTCGCTCGCGAACCCGGCGCACAAGGACCGCACGAGCGACGTGGACGCCGAGGCGGATTTGCTGTGGTTCCCGACGGGCGGCGGGAAGACCGAGGCGTACCTTGGCGTGGCGGCGTTCGCGATGGCGATGCGCCGCCTTCGCCCCGACCTCGGCGAACTCGACGGTTCGCGTGGCTTGTCGGTGATCATGCGGTACACGCTGCGGTTGCTGACGATGCAGCAATTTCAACGAGCGAGCGCGTTGATCTGCGCGATGGAGCGCTTGCGCGCGGCCGAGCCGACCGTGTGGGGTCGCTCGCCGTTCCGCATCGGTCTGTGGGTCGGGCAGAAGAGCACCCCGAACACCGTGAAGGAAGCGCACGAGGCGATTCAGGCCGAGAGAAACGGCAAGCGGCCGCGCGCCGCGAGCCCCGCGCAACTCACGACGTGTCCGTGGTGCGGCGCGGAGATCGACCCGAAACGCGACGTCGTGGTGGACGCCGAGCAGGGCGCGACGAGCTTGTACTGTTCGGACGTGGTCGACGCGTGCCCCTTCGCCGACACGAACGGGCCCGGGCTGCCGGTCGTGGTGGTCGACGAGGAGCTGTACCACCGCCCGCCGTCCATGCTGATCGCGACGGTCGACAAATTCGCGATGATGGCATGGAAAGGGCAGGTGCGCACGCTGTTCGGACGCGTGGAAGCCGAGTGCCCGCGGCACGGGTTGTTGTGGCCGGACTCGGAGTGCAACGGCGCCCACCCCGTCAAAGGGAAGCTACCGGCGACGACGGTGCGCAAAGTCCGGCAGATTCGCCCGCCGGACTTGATCATCCAAGACGAGTTCCACCTCATCTCGGGCCCACTCGGGACCATGGTGGGGCTGTACGAGACGGCGGTGGACGCGTTGTGCTCGTGGCGCCTGGGCGACGCCACCGTGCGCCCGAAGGTACTCGCGTCGACCGCGACGGTGCGCAAAGCCGAAGAGCAAGTCAACGGGGTGTTCCTGAGGCGCGCGACCGTCTTCCCGCCGCACGGCGTGGACGTCGGCGACAACTTCTTCTCGCGTCGAACGCCGACGAGCGAGAAGCCCGGGCGCTCGTACCTCGGCGTGTGCGCGCCCGGCTCGTCGAAACCCGCGATGCTCATCCGCGTGTACGTCGCGCTCCTCACGGGCGCGCAAGCCCTCTTCGAACGCTTCGGCGCGGCGGCCGACCCGTACATGACTCTCGTGGGGTACTTCAACGCTCTGCGGGAGCTCGGCGGCATGAAGCGCTTGTGCGAGGACGACGTGCAGACGCGCTCGTTCCGCGTCAGCATGAGCGCCATCGAACGGCCGGGCCTCGTGCAGCGGTCCGTGCGCGAAGTCGTGGAGCTCACGTCGCGCGTGTCGAACCGCGACATCCCGCTCACCTTGGATCGCTTGGAGACGAAGCACAAGACGGCGTGGTCGAAAGGCGAGGCGCGCGCCGTGGACGTCGTGCTCGCCACGAACATGCTCTCCGTCGGCGTGGACGTGAACCGCCTCGGCCTCATGGCCGTGAACGGTCAACCGAAGACCACCGCCGAGTACATCCAAGCGACGAGCCGCGTCGGCCGCTCATCGCCCGGCCTGGTCGTGACGGTGCTGTCGTGGTCGCGTCCGCGAGATTTGTCGCACTACGAGACCTTCGAGCATTACCACGCGACGTTCTACCAGCACGTCGAAGCGCAGTCCGTCACGCCGTTCGCGCCGCGCGCCCTCGACCGCGGGCTCACGGGCACGCTCGTGAGCTTCGCGCGCCTCGGGGGCCGGGAGCTCAACGCGAACGTCGGCGCGGGCGCGCTCGACGACGTGACGCGCGCGGAAGCCGTGGAGGCGACGGCGCTCGTCGCGCGGCGCGCCGGTCTCGTGACCGGCAAGCACGCGGCGAGCGACGACGCGCGCGACATGACGCGCGCGCGCTTCGATCTCTGGGTGCGCGAAGCGAAGCGGCCCGGGCGCGACCTCGGGTACCAGGAAGGCACGGGTACCGTCGCGGCGTTGTTGCAGTCGCCGAGCGCCGCGACGTGGACGGAGACGACCGTGCCGATGTCGATGCGCGAAGTCGAGCCGAGCGTGCGCCTCGTGATGGACAAGTCCAAAGCGCACGACGGCCCCGCGTGGCGCGCCGCGCTCACCGAGGACGAAGGAGTCGAAGCATGACGAAATTCACCACCGCGCCCGTCGGGACCGTGCGGCCCAGCCAGTTGCTGTGGACGTACGGGCCCGGCGCGCTCGTGGACTTGCCGAACTTGTCGGTCGTCACGATGGGCCTCGACCAGTGGCGCGAAAGCACATGCGAAGTCGTGGACGAACCGCGCCTCCTCGCGGCCGTGCGCCGCACCCTCGGGCCGCAAGTCGAGCGTCTTCGCAAACCGCCCGTCGCGGACGACGACGTGGACCCGTTGTCCGCGGAGGCGCACCAAGGCGTGCCGGTGCGACCGTTCCCGCGTTGGTTGCGTTGCGTGCGGTGCGGTCTGCTCGGCGAGTTCGACTCAGGGTTGTTCGACCTCGACGCCGACGCGTTCCGACCGGAACGTTCGTCGTTCGTGCACACAAACTGCGAGAAGGGCAAGCGCAGCGACGCCGTGCCCGCGAGGTTCCTGCTCGCGTGCGAGAACGGGCACCTGGACGACTTCCCGTGGCATTGGTTCGTGCATGGCGGTCCGAGCGACTGCGGCGGCACACTGCGTTTTTTCGAGCGCGGCGCGTCGCTGCAGACGGAGAACTTGTGGGTGCGGTGCGACACGTGCGAAGCCGCGAAGTCCCTCGCGCACGCGTTTGGCGAGGAAGGCCGGCGCGCGCTGCCCGCGTGTCGCGGTCGACATCCGCACTTGGATCGGTACGAGGACGGGTGTGAAGCGCGGCCGCGCGCCGTGGTGCTCGGCGCGACGAACACGTGGTTTCCGGTGACGCTGTCCGCCCTCGCGATCCCACTGGCCGAGGACAAGCTCGGACAGTTCGTCGAAGACGCGTGGGAAGACCTCAAGGACGCGGAGGATGCCAGCGAACTGCGTGGTGTGCTGAAGACGTTGCGCAAGCGTGGGCACTTCCCGGCGCTCGACGCTTTGACGACCGAGGAGGTGTGGGACGCGGTCGAGCGCAAGCGGTCCGGGGCGAGCACCGCGACGTCCGACGCCGCGTCGACCGAGGACATGAAGCGGCCTGAGTGGACGGTCCTCACGGCCGCCCCGGCGGCGTCCTCGTGGCCGCACTTCCTCTCCGAGCGCGTCGACGTGCCGACGGCGTTCGCGTCGACGATCGCGTCGGTGTCGCTCGTGAAGCGTCTGCGTGAAGTCAACGCGCTGCTCGGCTTCACGCGCGTCGACTCGCCGGAGGAGGTGCTGGACGTCGGCGCGCGCGACCGTGTCGCGTCGCTGACGGCCGCGCGCCCTCGCTGGGTGCCGGCGTCCGAAGTGCACGGCGAAGGCGTGTTCGTGCGTTTCGACGAGGCGGAACTGCGCAGGTGGGAAGCGCGTCCGGCAGTGCGCGAACGCGACGAGCGCTTGCGGCGCGGGCATCGAGGATGGCGCGCGAGCCGCGACCTTCCGCCCGACGCGCACTACCCAGGCGTGCGGTACGCGATGCTGCACTCGCTCGCGCACCTGCTGATTCGGGAGTTCGCGTTGGAGTGCGGGTACGGCGCGGCGAGCATTCGCGAACGCGTGTACGCCGACGCGGACGCGGCCAGTCCCATGGGAGGCTTCTTGCTGTACACGGCCGCGGCGGACGCGGACGGCACGCTCGGCGGGCTCGTCGAGCTCGGCAAGCCCGAGAACCTCGGGCGGGTGCTCGCCCAAGCGCTGCGGCGCGCGCGCGTGTGCTCGTCGGACCCGTTGTGCTCCGAGCACGACCCCGGTCAGGATCGCTCCTTGCACGCCGCGGCGTGCCACGCGTGCGAATTCGTCGCCGAGACGTCGTGCGAGCGCGGCAACCGCTACTTGGACCGCGCGTTGCTCGTGCCGACTTTCGAGTGCGTGGACGCCGCGTTCTTCGGAAGAGCGTGACGTGACGATCCACACGACGAGCGCCTTGTGGGCGGCAGTGGCGCGCGTCGCCACGACGCTGCCGATCGAGCGTGTCGAGCAACTCGCCGGCTTCGTGCAACGCGCGCCCGGACCGCGCGCGATCGCGAACGCGCTGCCAGGCGTGCCGTCCGACGCCGTGACGGCCCTTGGTGTCGTGTGGAAGGACGTGCCGACGTCCGGCGCGGAACTCGCGAGCGCGCTGCGCGCCGCGGCCGCCACGGCGAGCGCGGCGCGGCGCGCGACGGACGTGTCGCTCGCGTGGACGGGCCCGACCACGACGTTCTTGTCGGTGCGGCACACGGAACGCGTGCTGGTCGAACTCGTCGACGCCGCGCGCGAGCGCGTCTTCGTGGCGAGTTACGTGGCGTACGACGTGCCGAGCGTCGTGGCCGCGCTCGACGGCGCGTGCGCGCGCGGCGTGAACGTGTCGATCTTGCTGGAGACGTCCGCCGCCAAAGGAGGAAGCTTGTCGGTCGATTCGATCGAGAAGATGCGCGCCGCCGTGCCGCGCGCGACGTTGTACGAATGGAACCCCACGCGTCGCGTCGGTGCGGTGCACGCGAAGGCCGTCGTCGTGGACGGCGCGGCTTGCCTCGTGACGAGCGCGAACCTCACGACGGCCGCGTTGGAGCGCAACATGGAACTCGGCGTGACGATTCGCGGCGGGCGGGTGCCGGAGCAGCTCGATCGGCACTTCCGCGCGCTCGTCGACACGTGCGTGCTCGTTCGAGCTTGAACGACACGCCCGCGCTGCTAGAGTGAAGTCGATCACGGTGCCGACTCCTCCTTCTCACCCCGACCCACGTCCTCATCGGAACAGCACGGTCGTCGACCTCTTCTGCGGCGTCGGCGGCCTCACGCACGGCTTCGTCGCCGAAGGCTTCCACGTCGCCGCCGGCCTGGACGTGGATTCGTCGTGTCGACACGCGTACGAAGCGAACAACGCGGGCGCCACCTTCTTGGAGAAGAGCGTCGACGATCCGAGCGTGCCCGACTTGCTGCGCGACCTCTACCCGCGAGGGCGCACGAAAATCCTCGTGGGGTGCGCGCCGTGCCAGCCGTTCTCGTCGAACAACACGAAAGGAAAGCAGACGGGCGATTGGCGGTTGCTCGGTGTGTTCGGCGACCTCGTCGCGGCCGTCGAACCGGACGTCGTGTCGATGGAGAACGTGTCGCGCCTCGCGACCTTCCGCGGCGGCGAGGTCTTCCGCGGTTTCGTGTCGAAGTTGGAAGACCTCGGCTACCACGTCGCGTGGGACGACGTGCACGGCCCCGACCACGGCGTGCCGCAGCGCCGCAAGCGTCTGCTGCTGCTCGCGTCGCGTCTCGGTCCGATCGAGTTCGAACCGCCTTCCCGCTCGCCCGACACGTACCGCACGGTTCGCGACACGATCGGCGCGTTGCGTCCGCTGCGCGCCGGCGAACGCGACCTGGCCGACCCGTTGCATTGGGCGGCCGGGTTGACGCAGCGCAACTTGGAGCGCATTCGCGCGTCGAAACCCAACGGTTCGTGGCGCGATTGGGACGAACACCTCGTCGCCGACTGCCACCGCAAGGCCAGCGGCAAGTCCTTTCCGAGCGTGTACGGCCGCATGGCGTGGGACGAGCCATCCCCGACGATCACGACGCAGTTCTACGGGTTCGGCAACGGCCGCTTCGGCCATCCCGAGCAGGACCGCGCCATCTCGCTGCGCGAAGGCGCGCTGCTGCAGACGTTCCCGCCCGGGTACGAGTTCGTGCCGCCCGAAGGCCCGTGGACGTTCGAGCACATCGGTCGGCACATCGGCAACGCCGTTCCGCCCGAGGTCGGGCGCGTCGTCGCTCGGTCGATCGCGGCGCACCTCGACGCGACCGCGGCGTCGACGGAGGCCGCGTCACGCGGCCTCGTCGTCCAGTAAGCGCAGCACGCGTTCGACGACGTCGTCGAGTCGCTCCTCGACTTCGTGCTCCCAGACGCGAAGCACCCGCCACCCGAGCGCCTGGAGGTCGGCGACGTTGCAGCGATCGCGTTCCATGTTCCGCTCGACCTTCTCGCGCCAGAACGGCTTGAGCTTGTGACCGCGCTCCTCGAATCGCCATCCGTGCCAGAAGTCGCCGTCGACGAACACGGCGACTTTGCGGCGCGGGAATACGATGTCCGGCGAGCCGGGCAGCCCCTTGACGTTCTTGCGAAATCGAAGGCCGCGGCGATGCAACGCGGATCGAAGCGTCACTTCGATGCCGGTGTCGGCGCGGCGCACGTTCGCCATGCGCGCCGCGATCTGCTCGCGGGTCATCGGTGTCTTCACATCGATCATGATCGTGTACGACCGCGTTGGAAACGTGATTCGCGCATGACGACACGCGAGAGGGAGGACGACGCGACCTTCGCGTCGTCCTCCCTCTCGCTCGCGCACGTCAACTCAAGTTGACGTGCCAGTGCAACCAAAGCTCGTTCATGTGCTCGTGAATCCGCTGCAAGCGTTCGACGACGCGCGGAGCCAAGAAGGGCTGCAGGAGCGCGACGTCGAGGCCTTCGCGCACGACCACGCCGACTTGGTAGTACTCCCACGCTTCGGGCTCGGAGCCGTAGAACACTTCACGGAAGCGTTCGCGCGCCGCTTCGGGCGACGTCGCGTTCACCACCATGATTTGACGCAAGAGGCCCTCTCCCGTTGCGAAATACTCGAGATACACGGTATACGTCATGTCAGTTCGCCTCCCTCGCGTCGGCGTCGCGCAGCGCGAGCAGCGACGCGCGCATGTCGCGCGGCACGCCGCCTTCGACGAGCGTGGCGTACGCGTCGACGAGTGCGTCACGCGCACCCGCCTCGCCGTCCTCGTCGAGCGCGGTCGCGAGCCGGGCGCGAACCGTCACGGCGGTCCGCGCGACCGACAGCACGTAGTCGACGTTCTCGAGCGCGCGTCGCAAGTGCGCTTCCGCCTGCCCGGGCGTGTCGAAGCGCGGCACCGCGCGCGCGCCGAGGTCGCGCGGTGACACGGGCTCCAGGACGTCGAATCCGTCGATCGGCGCGGCGCGGCCGCACACGACGACCGCGCGGCCCACGCCCGCGCACGCGATGACCTTGAAGGCCGTGACGACGAGCTCGAAATCGCTCCCGGCCGTGCGCGCCGCCTGCAGGTCGTCGCCGCCGTCGAAGAGTACGACGCGCGTGTCGTGCGCTTCGAGCGCCGCCGCGACCGCCGCGAAGGTCGCGTTCGCACCGCGCGGCACGCCGAGGCCGAAGTGGACCAGCAGCGCGCTCAGCACGCCGAGCGGCGTGGGTGGCGCGTCGAGTCGCAGCGTGACCGTGCGCTCGGCAAGGTCGCCGCGCGTGAGCGCGCGCACGTCCACGTCGGGAACACCCTGCGGCACGCGCAGCCACGACAACCGTGCGCCCGGCGGGCCGTCGCGCGCTTCGCGAAGTGCGGCGCGCGTCCCGGCACGCCAGGCGTCGAGCGACGCGCGCGTCACGCGTTGCCTCGTGCGCCGCGCCGGCGCGCGACGACGTCCTGAGCCCAGGTGGTCCAATCGCGCGCGTCGTCGGGATCCGCGCCGGACAGCGCGTGCCGCGAGAGGGGCACGTGGGCGGCGGCCAGCACACGCTCCGTGTGCACGTCGTGCACCGTGAGACGGCCGACGTACATGTCGTTCACGCAGCGAACGCGGGCGAAGTGGCGATCGTCGATCGTGCGGCTCCACACGTCGACGGTGAGAGTCGGTCGAGTCGGTCGGGTTTTCATGAAAACTCCTGAATCAGCACGTCGCGCGTGTCGATCGTGCTGATCGTGCTGGTCATGCCGAAAAACGAGGAAGGCGGAGTACGTCAATCGCGAGCGGGGCGCAGCACGGGTCCGCCCAGGGCGATCACGCGCGCGATCGTGCGCTCGCCGATCGTGACGGGCGAAGCGGTCGAGACGCGCCGCGCCCACTTACCGGCGTACGCGTCGTGCAGCGCGGAGCGGCGAAACACCGCGTCGAGGGCGACCGGGTCGTCACCGACGACGAAATGCGCCAGGCGAAGCAACGCGAACGCCGCCTCGCTGCGCGACGCGTACCCGTCGCACACGCCGTCGTCGAAAAGCGCCGCGAACTTCGCGCCGTTGCGCAACCGCCGCAAGCACGCGATGGCGGCGTCGACGTTCGTCGTGGAAGTGATTCGGGGCGGCGCAGCGGTCGGTGAAGTCGGGACGAGCAAGCGCACGTCGAACAGCCGGGTGGGCCACGCCGTCCACGGTGGGACGGCCCGCCCCGTCACGGTCACGTGACCGGTGCGCAGAAGTTCGGCGCGCCGCCCGCTCGCGAGACGCACGACGGCGTTCGAAGCTTCGTGCGTTTCGTCGCGCACGAGGACGTGCACGCCCGAACCGGGTGAACGTTCGACGTACCCGCCGATCTCCTGCGCGGCACTCACGGCCCACGGCGCGATCCGCCCGTCCTGGGCGACGCACGCGTCGAGGTCTACGCACGCGAGACCGCTGCCGTGCAGCGCGTACCCGACGCCCGTTCCGACGTGGCGGCGCGCGAACGCGTCGTTCAGGGCGTCCCACGTCATCCAGCACGCGGCGTCGCGCACGTCGTGCGCGCGCGCCTGGCGGCCGCGAACGAGCAGCGGGACTTTCGCGACGCCCCCGTTGGGGCGCCGTCGGGCCGCCCACACGACCCATCGTGCGTCGTGCAGCGGCCAGCGGGCCGCGACGCGAGCGAGCAAATCAACGCGATCGTTGGGCATGCGTGCCCCTCGCGCGTTCGCGAATGACGCGCGCGGCGTTCACGTCACGGTGCTCCCGCGCCCCACAGCATACGCAACGCCCTTCGCGAGCCCAGTACTTCATGGCGCCGGGTGTGCCGCACGCTGCGCACGTCGTCGACGTGTCGCGCGGATCGACGAGTTCCACGCGACCGCCGCGCGCGCGCACGAGGTCGGCGGCGTACCGCACGTACACCTTCGACCCGAGCGCGTCGGCCCACTCGGCGTACGGCGATTCCCGCCGGCGAAATCCAGCGTAATCCGTGTCCTCAATGGCGACCTCCTCGTGATCCAACAGCAACGACGTCGCCGCTTCGAAGGCGGGCCGCACGGTGCGAAACAGCACGGCGTCGCGCTTGAGGCGGGCGACGCGCTCGTCGTGCGTACGGCGGACGCCCGGCGCGCGCGGTACGGGCACGTCGAGCCGCAGCGCCGCGGGCAGCACGGTCGGAACGCGGCTCACGACGTGCTCGCCGGCGGTCGTCACGAGGTTGAGCATGCCCGGATCCACGCCGATCATGCCGGGGTGGCGCGGTTCGGGAACTTCGAGCACCTCGAACCCCCACGAGACGTGGTAGATCGGACCGCTCGGGGACGGCATGCGGCGCAACGTCGCGCGGTTCGCCCACGCGAGGCGCACGCCCCCCTCGGCCGTCGTCGCGGCCTCTTCGACGCGAGGCGGCTCGTACGGATGACGAGCGAGGTGCCGCAGCAACTCGACGTTCGCGTCGACGTCACCAGTCGTCAGGCGACGCTCCAAGTCGGCGCGCTCGTCTCGCAGGCGATCGAAGCTCTGAGCGCGCCACGCGCGCACGACACGGTCGGCAGCGACCGGCCAAACGTACGCCGCGGCGGGCACGAGGCCTTCGACGCCCAGCAACTCCACGGCATCGTCGAAGAGCGGCCGAGCGAGGTTCCCGACGTCGAGTGGTTCGTCGGGGTGTGCGCGCGGCAGGTCTCGCAAGCGCGCACCCGGTTCGAGAGCGCCGATCACCTGCCCGAACGCGCGCGCCACGCCGTCGATCACGTCGCTGCCCACGTCGTGGGTCCAGCCATGATGGCGCGCGAGATCACGCAACCACCCGCGGCGATTCGGCGGGTCGCGCAGAACGCAGGTCGTGGCGTCGGCGCGCTCCGCGTCGCGCAGCAGGGCGTCGAGGTCGAAGTCGGTGCGGTCGAGCGCCGCTCGCGCGCGAAGTGCTTGCCACGCGAGATCGGAAACCTCGAATTGACGATCGAGGTGAGGAAGTTGACTCGGGTGCGGCCGGAGGCGATGTCCGATGTACAGCGTGTATGACAAAAGGGATCCTTTCGAAGCGAACGTGGGAAGTCGAAGGTGTATTCGAGTCGACGAACGACACGAATCGTGTGGTCGTACGATCGTTCGCGCCGATTCGACCTCAAGGCTTTCTCGAATCGAACTCGGGTGGAAGTGCGGACGCGTCTTAGAGACGCTCGGGCAACATGGCGATCGACGGTGGGGCGCGACATGCACGCCAGGTGGTGCCCTCGCGGTCGACGAATCGGATGGTTTCGACACGATTTCTTTTCTAGGTTCTTGTCGGACTCGGGACTTCCTTCGGCTTTCCTCCTACCTTTCCTTCGGCGACCTCGAACGCTCCTCGGCCGTCGATCGAAAGTACGATGCTGAGAAATGGCGCGAAATCCTACGTGGGCGAGAGACGAGATCATGTTGGCGTTGGAGTTGTACGTGCGTCATGGCCGCAGGTTGCTCGACGCACGTCACCCGGACGTCGTCGCGCTCAGCGAGTTGCTGCGTGCGCTCCCCGTCCATCCCCTGGAGGAGCGCGACGTGAGCTTCCGGAACCCCACGTGAAGATCGCGAACTTGGCGTACTTCGACGAAGCGAACGGTGGAGGTGGTTTGCGTGGTGGAGGAAAGGGAGACCGAGTCGTGTGGGACACGTACGCGCATCGCTCAGAGGAGTTGAGACGCTTGACCGACGTCGTGCGCGGCGCCCGAGAGGACGTCCCGCCGCTCGTCGACGTCGACGAAGGCTTCCCCGAAGGCAGGATCGTCGAACGACTGCATAAAAGCCGCGAACGAAGCCGCACGCTGGTGCGTGCCAAGCTGGCGGACGTGAGTGCGAAGACCGGACGGTTGGCGTGCGAAGCGTGCGGCTTCGACTTCGAAGCGACGTACGGCGATGCGGCGCGAGGAATGGCCGAATGTCATCATCGTGTGCCGTTGAGCGCGATCGGGCAGAGCAAGACGACGCTCGCGGACCTCGCGGTCGTATGCGCGAACTGCCATCGCTACTTGCACCGCGTTCGACCGATGCCCACCGTCGAGGAGTTGCGGTTGGCTCTCGCGTCGCACGGCACTTGATCGAGTTCGTCCGCATCGACTTTTCGCACAGCGAAGGTTCGAGACGCGAGTTGGACGCCCCCTTCCGGTTCGAGGTTCGGCCACCTCGGTCGCACTTCGAGGAGCCACCGAGCTCGTTCGAGCATCGAACGAGGTCGTGCCTGCCGGGCGGCGTACAGAACCGCGGTGGCGTGCCTGCTTGAGGAACTTGGTCGAGGCGGGCGTCGTGTGCGACCACAGGTGGAAGCGACACACTCGGAAAAGGTCCTCGCGGCATGCGACTCACGCAGCGCCGAACTCTTCTCGTGTCGTGCCGGGAAGAAATCGTCGACGCGCGACGGTGCGGAACCTGATCCAGCGAATCTTGGACGCGCCTCGAAACGAGAAAAGACGCTCGAATCGGCTAAAACACTTCTCGGACGGCACGGTCGTCCAGGCGCACGTGAGCGCCGCCGACGCGAAAAGTCGGCGACGTCCTCGGTCTTACGTGAAGTCGCGTTCACGTGTCGCCGTTCGAGGAAGCCTGCCGTCTCGACGAGAACGAACGCCGACCACGTTACTCCTCGAGCGGCGCGACGCTTCGAAGGTTCGTGCGAACATCGATGCTCTTCTCTGTTCGGCGTCCAAGCGCGCGGAGGGTCCTCGCGTCAGGCGTCGGCCTGGAACACGTCCGCGCGCCTTTCGACCGAACGTCGAAGCTTCACGAGGGCGAAAGAAGCTCGCCGCCGCGGTTCACGATCTCGCCGCGCCGAACGAACACGAAGTAGTCCTCGGCATCGCCGACCTCCGGCATGACCCCGAGCCAAAAGGTCGTTTCGCTCGTCGGTAGGCGCTCCTCCCCGTCCGTGAGGCCGACGTGGCGTCCTGTTCGCGTGCGCGCGATCAACATCAGGCACCCACCGCCCGTGTCGATCGCTTCGAAGTCGAGGTTCGCGGTGAGGTCACGCCAATCGCGGGCACCCACCTGGGTGGCGAGCGTGTCGAGGGTTTCGCCGTCGAGGGCGTGGGCGCGCTGCAGCAATCGAGGCGCGAGGGTCGAAGAGGACATGGATTTACGATACGTCGCGCGAACGCCGCTTGGGGCGGCACATGTCGGCCAGCCTCGACGCCTCGGCCTTCCACGGAGAACGTCGTTCTTCGAGCGTCGTCTCCTCGTGCTCGCGGCAAGCGCCTATGGTCGAAGGCGGAGCGCTCCTTGCGAATTCAGACGCGTCGACCTCGCGAACTTGGTACCCCGGATTGGACGGTCGTCGGCGCACGTCGCCTTGACAGTCGCGTGAAAGACCGAGGTCGCGACTTGCACCACGTTCGGCCCATGCCTGCCGTCGGAGGGGCGCGATCGCGTGACACGACGATCGACGGAAGGCGTTCGCTCGTGACACCGGAATCCCTTCCAGTTCGACCGCGCGCACGCCATGCGCAAGCCGCGCCATCCTTCCTCTCCCCTCCCGTGTCCATGCCGAAGGTCGTTCGACGGCTAGCCCCCTGGGCCTCGAAGGTCGTGCATTTAGCGCACGGCTGTTCACACCACTCGTCGGCGATCGCCTTTGAACTCGCGCAATTCGAGCATGCCACAGCGCTTTTCGACCTCGACGAACGCATCGTGCGGCACAGCCGCCCTCTCGTCGAACCCCGTTCGCCCGGCCGGATCGTCGGTCGAGCGCCCGTCGTGGCGACGCGCGGCCGACGACCGACGATCTCACCGTACGATCAGCACGATCAGCACGATCAGCACGCCCACCGTACCCGACGCCAGCAGACTCGCGCGAAACGCGTCCGCGAAAGCGGCGGCTCGACGCTCGTGAACGAGCGCCACGAGCCGCCGCACCTCGATCAGTTGCGCGTGCACGTCCCCCGCCACCGACTCCAGTCGAGCGCCCGTCGCCAACGCGCGGGCGCTCACGTCGTCGATGCGCGACACGCGCGCCGACATGCGGTCCACCTCGGCCGCGAAGCGATCCAGGCGCGCTTGAATGTCGCGCGCTTGCTGCACTTGCACGCCCGCGCCCTCCTGCAACCTTGAGACGAGATCCGAGAACTGCTGCTCGACGACGTCGAATTGCAGCACGATCTGCCGCAACTGCTCCTCGTTCGACACGTCCACCGCACGCGGCGCCGTCGGCGTAACCTCGTCGATCCACCCGTGCTGCGCGAGCACTCGCGCGATCGCCTCACGCTGCGTCACCGAGCGGTCCACCGCCGCGCGCCGCAACGCCACGTGCACCAACCCCACGAGCACCTCCGGCCACTGCCGCCCCCGCCCCGGCACGATCGACAACTTCGCGCCGAGCAGGTCCTCGACGTCCACACCAAGTTGCCGCACGCTCTCCGACCCGACCCCCAGTCGCGCGGCGACTTGCCCAGGCGACAGCATCAGGCCGTGCTCGCCGCGCAGCGCCGCCGCCACGTCCACGCGCTCGCCGTCCCCGCTCACGTCGACTGTCCTTTGCGGAGCCGGAGCCCCAAGCCAGCTTGGCTCGGCAGAGTGGGCCGCCAATCGACGACCATCACGCGCATGCGCTCGAAGGCAGCGCGCTCGAGGACGCGCGCGGCGACGCCGAAAATCGTGGCCGCGCGCGCTTCGGTCGACGCGCCCCAGATTTGACGGCGAGGCGCTTCGCCTCGCCGCGGCGGCACGGCGTACGTCGCGAGCTTCTCGGCAAGGACGCCGCGCGTGTGGCTGCCCGCGTCGTACTCGACCCAGACGTCTTCGTCGCCGTCGAGCCAGCGGGCGTCGGGGGTGGGCACGCGCCGAAACGTGCGCGCGTCCGCGTCGTAGCGTCCGCCGTGGTGCGCGCGCACCGTCCACGCGGACCACGGCGCACTCAGGCGCTCGCGCATCGCGGCCGTGCCCGCGAGTTGCCGCAAGGTGTGCGGCGCGTAGCGCGCGGTGCGCGCGTCGCGGCACGCGAACGTCGTGAGGACCGGGCGCGCGTTGCGGGTGAGGCCGACGTCGTGCGTCACGAGGTGGAGGCCGTGGGCGGTGGGGTTCGCGAGGAGGGCGTCGACTTCGTCCGTGTCGAGGTCGTGCGCGAGAGCCAAGTGCGGCACCGTGACAGCACGGTCGATCCACACGGTTCGGGCCAAGGGGCTGTTCGAGGCCGAGTTGGGGCACAGGAGGGGCATGCCTCCTTCTTCGCAGGTCGCTGTGCGCTCCGCAAGGGCGCGGGCGCAGTCATTCAACCCGTTTATCCCAGCGTGTGCACGAAGCGAGCGAGCGCGCCTTCGGGCGCGCTCGCTCGTGAAGGTCAGCGTTGCAAGGCTCGCCAGACGTTCCACAACCTGCGTTCAGCGTCGGAGTTGCCGACGGCGTGCGAGGCGGCGGTGTGCACGACGTACTCGGAGACGTTCGTGACAAGGCCGCCCGGGGTGTTCAATCCGCCGGGCTGAAGCGAGCCTTGAGCCGCTTGACCGACGAGGCGAGCGAGCGGTCCGGGCAGGCGTGCGCCCACGCCGATCCGCACGGCGGCGGTCAGGACGTCCTTGTGTTCGGCGAGTTCGGCGAGGCGTTCGGGCGTGAGTTTGACGGACGCGCGGTAACGCAGCCGTCCGTCCGGCGCGAGGCCGAGCCGCACACCGTCAACCTCCAGCGATCGCAGCAACCGCACGAGGTCGGCGCTCACACGTCCTCCTCGAACAACGTCGCGCGCGCGCTTCCGCTCGCGTCGACGTCGAGCTTTTCCGATTCGACTTTTTGCAGGAGCACGCGCGCGCCCGCCGCCGTTCGCGACAACTGACGGTACTCCACGCCGAGTTTCCGCAGCGCGGGCGCGGCGCGACTCACGGCGGCGGCGGCGGCCTTGGCGTGCTGCGGCCACGTCCGAGGTGTGGTCGCGCCGGGGTGCGTGGCGACGTAGCGGCGCGTGACGACGTCGAGCAGCTCGGCGTAGTTCCCGCTCCACGACTCGAGCTGCTCGACGAGCGAGCGAAGTGTCGAAGCGAACTCGTCTCCGTCCAGCAGACTGCTCGCAGTCGCCGCTTGCACGCCCGCGTACGTGGCCATGAACGTTCCTTCCGGCCACGGCAAAGCGCGTTCGGCGGCGATCACGAGACGGCCGAAATCGGCCATGCGCGGAAGGCTTGGCGCTTGAATCGACGCTTGGTGACGCAGACCGACGGCGACCGCGTCGAGGAGCGCGCCGAGCAGCGACGCACGCGCGTCCTCGAATTCCGCGCGAACGACGCTTTCGGGGCGGCGCGCGTCGTCCGGAATGCGCCGCAAGGTGATGGAAATCGCACGGTCGGCGAGGTCCGCTTGACCCATCAGATCGGGAATGCCGTTCAAAATCGTGGGCCGACACGCCTCCAAAACCGTTTCGTCCGAAGTCGTGTGCAACGTGCGCGTGCCGAACACCCCACCCGTCGCGAGGCGGCACAACGCGTCCGACATCGGCAAGGAGACGGAGCTAGCGTTGTCGATCGTGACGACGTGGTGGCTTTGCGCGGCGATGACTAGGTCTTGTTCCGTGCGCGGCGCGGAACGGGTGCGCGACGTGCGCGGGTCGACCAGGTCGCGCAATTGCAACGTTAAGAATGATTTGCCGCTTCCTGCTTCGCCGCTGACCGCCAAGATCGGATACGGCCCGACCCCAGCGAGGACGCCGATCAGCCACGCGACGATCAGCACGAGTTCGGCCGTGACTTCGTCGCCGAGGTTCAGGATCTTGCCGAGGTCCAAGACGTTGCCGCCGGGCGTCGGAAGTGGGAGGGGCGCGTATCCGGACGGGCGAAGGAACGCGACCGGGCACTCGTCCTCGCGAACGACAGTGTAGCCGTCCGCGTCGACGCGCACGACATGGCGGTCGTCGTCGCCGAGGTCGAGGTACGTGACGTTCTTGTCGTGCGCGACGCGGACGGCCACGACGCGTACCTTGCCTTCGGCCGCTGCTTTGGTGGCGAGGTGCAGCATCGCCTCGCGCGCGCTTTGTTGCGCAAGGGCGTTTCCTTCGGTGCGGTAGACGAGGTGACGCAACGCACGCTCCGCGCCCCCGCTGGGCAGCGGGTACGTTTCTCGGCGACCGCGAAATTCGATTTTGACGAAGCTGCGGTCGTGCACGTCGCCGAACACCTCGCCGCCATTTTCTTGGACGAGGCGGTCGACGAGGAGGCTGATCGACTCGCGAGTGGCTTTCGCAGGCTCCGCCGTCGGCTCGTTCGACGGCGTCGCCGTCGAGGTGGTGCTGTGGGACGGCGGGCGTTTGCGCGCGCACGCCGTCGACGGGCGAGGCGGCTGAGTCGTAGGGCGGTCCGCGCGAGCGAACAGACGAGCGTCGAGAACATCGCCGTATGGCCGAGGCTCCGCCGGGTACCGCGTCAACCGGTCGGTAGTGACGGGCAGAAGGGTGTCCGCGCCCGCGACGAGCCACGGGCCGTGTTCGACGAGGCCTTCGGGCACGTGCGGAGTGGTCAGCAGGGCGACGACGTCACGTGGGTCGCGACCGACGTACGTGAGCGTATCGAGGCGTTCGAGAACTGCGCGGGCGTCGGCGTCGAGCTCCCCGGTCTCAGGGTTGCGCACGCCGCGACCAACGACGGCCACCACGTCCTCGCCGAGCTCGAAGGCGATGAAAATCAGAGGGCCGTGGCCGTCGGGGTGGATGCCGTAGCCGCGCGTGGCGTACGCGGCGAGGTGAGTCTCATGGCGACGCAGTGGCCGGGCCGATTCGTCGAGCGGCGACACGAGCAGCGACGGGAGGGTGGTCGGGTCGGCGGACCACGAGATGGTGGCCCACGTGGCGCGCTTGCTGAGTTCAGCGGTGATCGTGTCGTGATGATTTAAGGGCGTAGGCTGCATTTTGACGATCCTTTCGAGCCGAGAGTCAGGAGCGGCGGCGGCGGGCGTTGCGGCGCGTGCGCAATTTGCAGAACTCGTCGAGCTGCGTTTGCGAGACGCGCACGGAGGCGCCGACGTAATAACTTCTGAGGCGGCCCGCGCGGATCCAGCGGTAGACCGTGTTTTCGTGGACGCTCAACATCTTCGCGACGCCGGCAACGGTGAGGTAGGTTTTCGTGGGGTCGATCATGGTGTCTCCTGGTGCTGCGTGGTGTCGCGCGATCGGGCCCGGTCGCTTGATTTCATTCCAGCACGAGGGTTTGCCGCGATTTTTCGCCAGACAAGACAGTGGCCTTGATCACGATATTTGCCACATCCCGACATGGGGCCTTTTGGTAGACGCCTCCGATTCGAAATTCTTGACGAATGCGAGGCGTGGTCGGACGGACAAGACAAATAGTGATACATAACACATGTCTCAGCGATGTCTAGACATATCGAATGACGAAGAGGCGGGCTTCGGCCGTCAGACCGAAGCCCGCCTCTTCGTTCCCGACGTCAGAGCAAGTCGTCGAGGTCGCGCACGTGCGCTTGCTTCTCGGATTCCTGCACCACGCGGTACTCGGCCAGCAACGTCGTGAGCCTGGTGTGACCGAGCGTCGCGGACACGACTTCCAAGGGTGCGCCTTTCGCGCGCATCAAACCGACGTACGTGCGGCGCAGCGCCTGGATACTCAAGACGTCGACCCCGGCTTCGACGCACAAGCGCTTGAACGGCCGCCGCACGTTGTCCGGGTAGATCACGGACCCGTTGCGCGTCGTGAACACGAGGTCGGTGTCGTGCCACGGCGAACCGGCCGCGATTTGACGTTCGCGCAGCGCTTCTTGCGCTCGGCGGTGCTCGCGAAGGCGGCGCAGCAAATGCGGCGGCAAGTACAACGTGCGGCGGCTCGCCTCGGTCTTCAACTCGCCGCGCGCGAGGCCGCGCGGCATTGGTCGGTGGCCTTTCGCCACCGAGGTCCTTTGAGCGTCCGCGGGCGTGGGGGCGGGCGCTTTCTTCACCGCTTCTTGCAGCGTCACGCGTCCAGTCCGAAGGTCCACGTCCGACCAACGCAAGCCGAGGGCTTCGCCACGTCGCGCACCGAGGGCCATATAGAACTCGTACAGGAATCCCTCGGGGTACTTGCGCAACACGGGCAGCAGCGCTGCGAGTTGCTCGGCCGTGTACGCCGTCTTCTCGCGGGCGCGGCCACTTGCGCGCGCTTCGATCTCGACGCTTTCCATGGGGTTCACGACGATCAAACCGTCGACCTTGGCAGTCTTGAATAGGTTGTGCACGACCGTCCGCACGAGCTTCAGGGTCGCGTTGGAAAGTTTCCTCGTAGGCTTCGCCTCCTTCGGAGGACGCGCGTTCTTGCGCGGCGGCTTGTTCGGGTCCCGCGGAGGAGCGGGCTTGGGCACGGACACGTGAGCGTCCTTCTTGAAGAGTGCGTCGAACATCTTCGACAAATGCGCTGGCCGCACTTTCTGAACGCGCATGCCGCCGATCTCGGGCAGCACGTGGTTGTCGAGCAGCATGCGATAGTTCGCAAGGGTTTTCATGGCGCGCCCGCGGATTTCCTTTCGGTTCAACCACATGGTCGCGTACTCCGCTACGGTTTGATCGTCACGGTCCACGATCAAACCAGTGTGATGTTGAGTGCGCAGTTTGGACACGGCGTTCAAGGCGGCTTCGTGACTGTCGACCGTCGCTGAGAACTTTTGGCCGTCGAGCATGATGCGGTAGCGGTAGCGGCCGTTCGCGGTCTTCTCGATGTTGCCTTCGCGGTTGGATCGCTTGTGCTTTCGTTCGTCCTTGCGGTTGCGCTTCGCGCCGTCGTTTGTGGTTCGTCTCGTCACGTGGCTCCTTTCGCCTGTTTCGTCCAGCTTGACAAACGCTGGCAAACTAGGCAAACGAAAAGTGGTGACGGCGGGATAATCAGGGATAGCGACACGACGACCGAAACACGTTGAAATCGACGAAAATCAGATTCGAGGTCGACCGTGCCGAACGAGAAAAATAGTTGAACGGCCCGTTCGCAATGAGGAGGTCAGGGGTTCGAATCCCCTCAGCTCCACCAAGACAACCCCGTCTTCGACGGGGTTTCTTCTTTTCCAGAAACCCGAACGCACTTCCGAAGTCCCACTTGTGCCAAATCCGTGCCAAATGTCCACGCTACGCCTCCTCACGCGTCAACTCCGATAAACTCAGCGCCCAACGCTCATGCTCCGACTTGTACGTGTGCCCGTACCGCTTCCACGTGAAGTCCGGGTCTTCGTGACCCGACTTCTCACTGATGATCGTCAACGGAGCGCCCACCGCGAGCATCAACGACGTGAACGTATGCCGAAGATCATGGATGCGAATCCGAGGCAGGCCCGCTTGATCGCACAGCATCACGAAGTGCCGCCTCAAGTTGTCTCCACGTTGAGGCGTGCCGACCGTCGAAGGAAACACCATGCCGTGCTCCTTCCAACGGCCGCCTTGCGCGGCCCGTTCGATTTGCTGCTGCTCACGGTGGTACATCAACAGCGCGTGGGCTTCGTCACTCAACGCCAGCGTTCGTCGGCTTTTCGCCGTTTTCGGAGTCGTCACGTTCCCCTTGTGGTCAAGGCTTTCCCGAACGTGCAGCTCTCGTTTCTCGAAGTCCACATTCGCCCACCGCAACGCGCACGCTTCCCCACGGCGCATGCCCGTATGCAGAAGCATCAACAGCAAGCGACCCCATCGGTCTTCTTTTACAACCGGAGCGAATCGTCGAGCTTCCTCGCGCGTCCACACAGACGCCGTCCACTCGCGCGCGTCTTCGTCGCGCGGTCGCTCCGGCTTCACGATGTCGGCCACGTTACGGGGAATCAATTCCAACGTCATCGCGTGCTTCAGCGCGCTGTGCAGCACCACAGCACCACATGCACTTTCTGCTGAGTGGGCGTGCCTTTGCCTTGCTTCGACAGCTCGCTGTAAAACGCGCTCAATTTCGCTGGCGTGAGTTCATGCAATCTCATCGCGCCCAGCAAAGGCACGATGTGCAGCCGCACATGACGCGCGTAATCGTCCCGGGTTTTCCGCGCGAGGCGTTGCTTTGAATTCAACCACTGGTCGGGCAACGCTTCAATCGTGATTTTGCTCGGCGTGGCGAGCTTCCCTCCCTGGGCGGCCGCGAGCAACTCGTGCTTGGCCTGCCTCGCTGCCCGCATGCTTTTAATTTTGGAGGTTCGCGAGGATCGACTTCGAACTTCTCCTCCGCGGCCGGTGGGTTCGAGGTCCGACGCGGCGCGGTTCGCTGGTGTCGGCGCAGGGGCGTCGAAGTGCAAGGCGGCGACGGGAACGCGGAGGATGCGTTGTTTGATGTCGCCGTGAGGCGAGTGTCCATCACGAATGGCTCGATAGACGAGGGCTTTGTGCACACCGAGACGACGGACGGCTTCTTGAACCGTGACGTATGGCTGTCCGGTCACAGGCGTGCTCGTTCGGAACGTTACGCCAATTCTGTGCTCAATTCGAAGGTGAAGGGCTCGGTTTTGATCGTCTTATCGGATGAGCGTTTTGCAGGGCGCGTGGAAAAAGCATGTTTTGACGCGGTTTGGCCGTCGCCTTCGACCTTGCTGCTTGTTGGGTTTTCGCCTTCGCGGGAACGAGCGTCAAATGCACCTCAGAGATTGTCGCTTCATGCCAGACTTGATGCAGCATGCTATCGGTGAACCTTCTCGTTCTCGGCCCACCGGTTGTGCAAGCGCATCCTCCCGTTCACCTGACATCACGTAAAGCGCTCGCGCTTCTCGTCATCCTCGCCCTCGAAGGACCTCGTTCACGCGAGGAACTCGCCAGGCTGTTATGGCGTGGCTCTCGTCCGCTCGCGCTGCAAAGCCTACGCAGCAGTCTAACCACTCTGCGCGTCGCACTCGGCGAACACGCGTCCCTTCTGTACATCGAACGCGACCGCGTGTTCCTCGACGACACGCGCCTGCACCTCGACGCGCGTCAGCTCGACACCGCCGGGGAGCACGAGTTGCTGACCTTGTGGCGCGGGCCTTTCCTGCAAGGACTCCGCATCCACGACAGCCCCGAATGGGACGATTGGGTCAACGAGTGGAGCGCTCGCCTGCACGCGCGCTTTGAAGCGCGCGTGCAGCACGTCATGCGTCAACTGCTCCACGGCGAGCACTTCGACAAAGCGCTCAGCTTGGCGCGGCAAGTGCTCGCCGCCGATCCCTTCTCCGAGCAACGCGTCACCTTGATGCTTGACGCGCTCGTACAAGCTGGACGTGTCAGCGAAGCACGACAAGAAGCGAACGCTTTCGCGGAACGTTTCAGCCGTGAGTTCGGTGAACCTCCCGCCTTGCCGTCCCTTCCAGAGTTGCCGGCCCCACCGCCCACCGCCCCTCCACGCACCAACCTCCACTTCGAACGTACGCCTTTCATCGGTCGCACCGTCGAGCAAGCGCACGCGCGGAACGCCCTACGGCAATTCCGACTCGTCACGCTGCACGGCCAAGGTGGCCTGGGGAAAACACGTCTCGCGCGCACCATTGGTCGCACTTTGGCCGACGAGAGCGTATTCGAATACGTGGCGTTCGTGCCGATGGAAACGGCACGTGACATCAGCGAACTCCCGGAGCGTGTCGCCGCCACCCTCGGCCACATCATCTCGAACGTCAAGCGCCCGCTTGACGAACTCGCGGAACTTATCGGGCACCGACGCCTGCTGCTCATCCTCGACAACTTCGAGCAGTTGAGCGCGCAAGCGCTCGCACTCAACGAACTGCTCGGCCGCTGCCCACACCTACGGATTCTCGTCACCTCCCGAGAGCGTCTGCACCTCAAAGCGGAAGCCGTCTTACCGCTCACCCCGTTGGTCGTGCCAAGCGTGAACGCGGACGTCTCGTCAATGCGAGAAGCGGACGCCCTGCGCTTGTTCATGGAGCGCGCACAAAGCGCCCGCATCGACTTCACGCCCACCGAGGATATTTGGCCGCTCGTGCGGCGAGCGTGCGAACTCGTCGGCGGGTTACCGCTCGGGATCGAACTGGCGGCCGCGTGGACGAGCACGTGGCCGCTCGCGTTCATCGTGCAGGAACTCGAACGTGACCCGTTGGCGCTTCAGCATCCGCTGCGAGACGCGTCACCACGGCAGCACAGCTTACGGTCATCGTTCGACTTATCCTGGCGGCTGCTGCGTGACGAGGACCGCCGAGTGCTTGAACGTTTATCCGTCTTCCACGGCGGCTTCACCCTCGAAGCCGCCCGAGAAGTGGCTGGCGCCACGCCGAACAGCCTCGCCGAACTCACGAGTAAAGCGCTCGTTCGCCTCGAGAGCGTCACACGCTATACCTTCCACCCGCTGCTGCGCGAGTACGCACGCGCGCATCTCGACGAACGACCAGAAGAGCGCGAGGCAGCGCTCGACGCGCACGCGAAGTACTTCCTCAGCGCCTTGCGCAGTCCACGCATGACCGTTGGTGGCGCCGCATCACCGGAGTTGCTCGCGTTCGTGCGCGACGAGGACGCGAATTTGCTCGCGCTGCTGCCGTACTTGCAAGCCACGCGGCAGTACGAACACCTCACGGCCCTGGTCGAGCCGCTGCTGTGGCACTACCCGGCGACCGCGGGACCGAGCGGCTTCGGGTTCGCGTTGCACCTCTCCGAGGAGTTGCTGAACGCACTTCCGCACGATGACACGCACGCACTCACCGCCCGGCTCACCGTCACGTCAAGCTACGCGTGGCTGCTGCTGTTCGTGGGAAGTTTAGGGGCGTCCATCCGCCTGTACGAAGACGCCGTCCGGCTGGCCCGCACGTTGCAAGACGACGTCGCAGTTCAACGCGCCCTCGACGGCCTCGGCCAGGCGTTGTACCGCTCGGCACGCTCAGAAGAAGCGACGGTTGCGTTGGAGGATGCGGTGCGTCTCGCGGAACGCCAAGGCGACCCGTACCGATTGTTCCGATCGCTGAACAACTTGATGATGGCCGCCGGCATGTCCGATGACTTCGAGCGAGCCGGCAGCGCCGAGCAGCACGCTCGAAGTTTTCGAACACGTGGTGATGTGGCCGACGGCATGGACGTCGTGTGGTTCCTCACGAATGAAGGCGTCATACACCTTCTTCAAGGGCAGCACGACCGTGCCTTGACGTTATGGCAAGAAGGCCTCGACGTCGCCGCTCGGACCGGCATGCTCGGGCAACGAACGGTGCTGCACGCCCTTCGCGCGTGGGCGTTCCTCGATCAAGGCGTGCGCTTCGAGCAACCGTACGCGTTGCAAGACGCCGATCGAGCGGTGCAAGAAGCGCTTGGCGTCGCGCGACAAACAGGCGAACCGTTCGCGCTCAACCTCGCGCTCGTCGTATCGGCGCGCCTCAAATTACACGAAGGTGACGCGTCGAGCGCTGTTCGGGACATGCGTGAAGCGCTCCTTGGGTGCTGGCGAAGCGAGAACTTGACGCTTCTGGTGTGGCTCTTGCCGTACCTCGCCGAAGCGTTCGAAGCGCACGGAGACGTCATCGTCGCGGCGGAACTCGCCGTGCTCCTCACGCGGTCACCGCTGGTCAAGCAGCACGTTCGACGACACGCCGAGGCGGTGCTCGAACGCACTCAACGGCACGTAGACACCTCGAACGCCCTACCGAAGGAACACGCTCTCACCCTTGACGACATCGTCGCACGCTTTCTCTTCGCTGAATGAGACAGGGTGGCAAGGAGGGACACCCGTTAAGACACAGCGGTACGGTGCTGGAGTTGTCTTCGAGAATCGCCGCATGCGGTTGCGGCGTTCCGTCCTCAGCGACATGCGGCCAGGACACGCCGAGATTTTTCGCTGACGGTCGGGCGTGCACGCCCCGGGGCGGCGGTGCGTCGCCAAGACATTACGCGCCATGCCGAACGCCACGACCTCACGCGTCGACGATCTTCAAGCGCTCTACGCAATGTTTCCTCTTCTCAAGTTCGAAGTTGACCTGTTCCTGCTCATCACTCGACTTCGCTTCCGTACACGAGGCGGCAACCATTTATCTTCTTGCCTGCCGCCCCTGAACGAGCGTCGAAGTGGTCAGCTGCGCTTGCCCACCGCTTGCTTATACACGTTCCCTCGCCACGAGATTAATCTATACGTCCTTCTCATCTTTTAACGGTCTTTTGACGCTCGACCTTCTACATTGAACGCACCCATTAGCCAAACGCTCAGATTCCCCTCAGTCAAACCGCCCGCCCTCTCACTGGAAAGAAGGTCATCATGTCCAACGCCACCCTCCGCATCGCCCTCGCCGCCATCTTGCTGTCCACGCCCCTCGCCACAGCAGAGGAAGTCAGCGTCGGCGGTGCTACCAGCTCCGCTCAGTCCTCCTTCGACGTCACCGTCAACGTCACCGCCAGCTGCAAACTCACCACTCAGAACATCGGTGGAACCGGCTACACGTACAACGCCCTCAACACCACCGACCTCGAAATCGAAAATCCGTCGGCCATCACGGTGCAGTGCAACTCTGGCGCCAACTACTACCTCAGCAGCAGCGTCACCAGCAGCGCCCTCTACAACGGCAGCAGCTACCTCAGCTACAGCATCGACTTCAACAACGGCGCCGGCCTGCCCTCCAATGCCGTCAGTACCGGCGGGCAGGATGTGTACTCCGCCAAAGTCACCATCCCGAAGAATCAGACGCAAGCGGCCGTCGGCACGTACACCGGCACCGTCACGATCTACATCGGACTGCTGAACTGAGGCGCGCATGCGACTCCCCTTCGCACGACGCATTTCGCCGCTGCTCACAGCCCTCGCTCTGAGCAGCACCAGCGCCGCTGACGTCAACGTGGGCGGTTCAAGTGGCCCCGGCGGTTCGGCACCCCTCGACGTGCAAGTCAGCGTCACCATCACCAGTGCTTGCACCCTCACCACCAGCAACGCGAACTTCGGCACGTACGCCGCGGCCGACACGACCGCCAAGACAGCTGAAGCCACCATCACCGTCACGTGCGTCAGCGGCACGAGCTACACCTACCGCTTCGACGCCGCCGCCACCCCCGGCCCGGAAGGCGACCTCGCCATGATCCACGAAAATGGCGTGAACACCGGGTACCTCAACTACGAAATGACCGGCTACACCTTCGAAGACAACGGTCAAGCGTACTCCGTGAATCCCTACGAGGAAGTCACGGTGACGTCGAACGGACAGCCGTTCGTGCAACGCCGCACCTTCAGCATCTACACCGGGCAGTACAACGCGCCCGTCGGTCCGTACAAAGACACGCACGTCGTGTCGATCACGCTCCTCAACTAACCCGAGGACCACCCACACGGGTGGTCCTCGACCAACCCAGGAGGTTCGTATGCGCCGGAGCACCCTGCTCGGGCTGTGCTTGTTTGTCTCGGCTTGCAGCACCCAACCCACGCCCAACGTTGTCGAAACGGGTCCTCGCGTGCTGGGCTTGGTGGAAGTCACGGCCGGCGAGCAAGCCACCGTCAAGTGGGTGGCTCCGGACGCGGACACGCTGAGTGCTCTCGACCTCAGCAGCATTCCCGCCGGTCTCGACGTGCAAGTCGTACCCACCACCATCCCCTACTTCGACGCGAACGGCACGCGCTACCTCTACTCACAATTCAAAGTGCGAAACGGCAAAGGCAGCATCCCCAACAGCGACCTCAAAAACGTCACCTTCCTCGCCCTCGACAACACCACTACTCTCGGCGACACCGCCATCGTCTCGATGCGCAACGCCGCAGGAGCGAGCATCACCAGCGTGGACGTCGCGCGCAGTCTGCGACCCACCCACCGCATGGACACCTCCAGCGTTGTGCAAGCGTTGGGCGCGGACTTGCAACTGTTCAGCGAAAGCGACGTGAGTGCCTTCGCCAACAGCTTTCCGTGGGGCTTCGGAGTGCGGCACTGCCTGGACGTGAACTGCGACGCGTACGACAAGACTCTGCCGGGCAACCCGGCCCTCAATCAGTTCGATGGGCGGGTGACACTGGCGTTCAAAACGCCGATCACCACGAGTGCGAACACGCCCAAGAGCGCGTCGATGCTGTACTTGGTCGTCGCGGATAACACGACCAACGCGAGGGTGGTGCAGAGCAGCGAAGAGCAACTGACAGGCACCGTCGCCGGGAAAAGCACTGTCCCGACAGGCTTCGACCTCGTCAAACTGCCCGGGTCAGGTCTGCCGGGTGGGACGCAGCTGGGGAACGTGCGCGTGGCGGGCACGGCGAGTACGACCACGACGACGCTGTTGACGCGTCCTTCCCTCACGGCGAGTAACGCGACCTTGCAGCAAGGGCAAGCCGTGACGTACGCCGTGAGTGGATCAGACCCGCAGGGCAGTGCGTTGACGTACAGCGTGTCGAGCGGGACGCTGCCGGCTGGCCTCACGTTGAACGCGAGCACAGGAGCAGTCAGCGGTACGCCGTCGAGTTACGGCACCTCGTCTGTGACATTCCGAGCGACAAACGCCAGCGGGGAGTTCGACGAGAAGATCGTGACGCTTACCGTGACGGCCACCCCGCCAAGCGTGACGGTTGGGAATCAAAGCTTGACGCAAGGGCAAAGCGCGAACTTCACCGTTACCGCCAGCGACCCGCAAGACCTGACGCTGACGTACAGTCTCGCTCAAGGCAGCACCCTACCAGTTGGACTGTCGCTCAATGCCTCCACGGGTGTGGTGAGTGGCACGCCAACCGTTTTCGGCACCTTCCCCGTGACCTTCCAAGTCACCAACAGTGGCGGCGGCACCACCAGCAAGACGGTCACCCTCAGTGTCACCGCCACCGCGCCAAGCATCACACTCGGCAATCAGAGCTTGACGCAAGGGCAAGCAGCGAACTTCAATGTCACGGCTTCCGACCCGCAAAACCTCAGCTTGACGTACAGCCTCGCCCAGGGCAGCACATTGCTTGCTGGCTTGTCCTTGGATGGCAGTACGGGCGTCGTGAGTGGCACGCCCAGCGTCTTCGGCACCTTCCCGGTGACCTTCCAAGTGACAAACAGCGGGGGGGCGAGCGCCACCAAGACCATCACCCTCACGATCACGGCCACCCCGCCAAGCGTGACGGTAGGCAATCAGACGTTGCTGCAGGGGCAGAGTGCGAACTTCACCGTCACCGCGAGCGATCCGCAGAGCCTCAGCTTGACGTACAGCCTCGCTCAAGGCAGCACGCTCCCCGCAGGGTTGTCCTTGAATGGCAGCACGGGTGTGGTGAGCGGCACGCCCAGCACGGCAGGAACGACCAGCGTCACCTTCCAAGTCACCAACAGCGGTGGCGGCACCGCATCGAAGACGATCACGATCACCGTGAACTCGACGAGTGGCTTGCTTGACACGACCTTCGGCACGGGCGGCAAGGTCACCACACCCGTAGGGACGTCTACTGACGATGCACGCACGTTGGTGATGCAGCCGGATGGGAAGCTCGTCGCCGCCGGGTACACCTTCAACGGTTCGAACTTCGATTTCGCGTTGGTGCGGTACAACAGCAACGGCACGCTCGACACCACCTTCGGCTCGGGCGGCAAGATTACCACGCCCATCGGAACGTCGCATGACGTCGCCTTCGCGTTGGTGGTGCAGTCGGATGGGAAGCTCGTCGCCGCCGGGTACACCTCCAACGGCACGAACGATGACTTCGCGTTGGTGCGGTACAACAGCAACGGTTCGCTCGACACGACCTTCGGCACGAACGGCAAGGTCACCACGGACTTCGGAATGTCGGCTGACTTTGCCTACGCGTTGGTGGTGCAACCCGACGGGAAGCTCGTCGCCGCTGGAGCCACCTACAACGGCTCGAACTCTGACCTCGCGTTGGTGCGGTACAACAGCAACGGTTCGCTCGACACCACCTTCGGCACGAGCGGCAAGGTCACCACGCCTATCGGGACATCGGATGATCAAGCACACGCGTTGGTAATGCAACCGGACGGGAAGCTCGTCGCCGCCGGACAAGCCTCCAACGGCTCGAACAACGACTTCGCGTTGGTGCGGTACAACAGCAACGGCACGCTCGACACCACCTTCGGCTCGGGCGGCAAGATCACCACGACGTCGTATGGCATCGCCCATGCGTTGGTGATGCAATCCGACGGGAAGCTCATCGCCGCCGGAGAGACCTACAACGGCTCGACCTATGATTTCGCGTTGGTGCGGTACAACAGCAACGGCACGCTCGACACCACCTTCGGCGCCAACGGCAAAGTCACCCCGCCCGTTGGGACGTCGCAGGACAGAGCCTACGCGTTGGTGATGCAACCCGACGGGAAGCTCGTCGCCGCCGGGTACGCCTCCAACGGCACGAACTATGACTTCGCGTTGGTGCGGTACAACAGCAACGGCACGCTCGACACCACCTTCGGCACGAACGGCAAGGTCACCACGGACTTCGGGATGTCGGGTGGCATCGCCTTCGCGTTGGTGGTGCAGTCGGATGGGAAGCTCGTCGCCGCTGGCTACTCCTACAGCCCAACCTATGACTTCGCGTTGGTGCGGTACCTGCCGTAGGAGAGGCCCATGAATATGACCAAGAACGTTTCCCTGCTGGCCGTAGCACTCCTCGTCGGCTGCGCCACGCCACCTCAAGCTCCCACCGGTCCTCGCGTGCTGGGCATCGTGCAAGTCACCGCCGGGCAGGACGCCGCCGTGCAGTGGGTGCGACCCGACGCGGACACCCTACGTGCCCTCGACCTCACCAGCATTCCCGCTGGTCTCGACGTGCAAGTCGTCCCCACCACCACCCCCTACTTCGACGC